>CAYSTF010000039.1:0-6483 GCA_964434125.1 uncultured Gammaproteobacteria bacterium | reverse complement strand
ATATAATTTTGTTTGTTTCTGTCATATTTAGTCTAAAAAATATATAATCAAACTATACCAAATGATTATATGACAAATACTCCATTAATAAAATTAGACAATTTTTATCTAAAAAGGGAAGATAAAAATATAACTGGTTCGACAAAAGACCGAGCTCTTCCACTACAAGTCAACAATCTTTCTAAAAAAGGTTACACCAAAGCTGTAATTTCTAGTACTGGAAATGCGGCAATCTCGGCGGCTTATTTTTGTCAACAAAAACAAATTGAACTAACTATTTTTTTGTCACCAAAGGTTTCTCCTCAAAAATTATCTCTTCTTAAACAATTCCCCTCAGAAATTATTTTATCTCCAAAGCCAATTAGTAGCGCCATTCAATTTTCAAAACAAAACCAAGCTTTTTTACTCAGACAATCAACTGACCCCGTCTCCCTAACCGGTTATCAAGAGATATCTAAAGAAATTTTGATTCAATTGCCCCAAACTACCAGTATTTTTGTTCCCATAGGAAGCGGTACAACCTTAATCGGGATTTCGCAAACATTACCAGCCAACATTCCCATATATGGAGCTCAATCAGCCGCCAATTGTACTATTAGCAAACTTTTTGATTCAGACTATCGTACTGAAAACCGCTTAATTACAGATGCCCTTTCAGTTAAATTTTTACCTCAAAAGAAATTGATAATTGATACTATCAATAAAACGAGTGGTTTTGCCTTTACTATTCAAAACGAAGCGATAATAACAGCAAATCATTACTTAGAATCAAAAAACATAACCACATCTCTTGAGGGAGCATTAAGTTTTGCCGCTTTTCAAAAAGCTATTAAAAATAATTATTCAGTTGGTGAATTTCCAGTTATTCTGTTAACTGGAGCAAAAAGATAACATGGAAATATTCGAAATACTAAACCAATCAAATTATGTTTTTTATTTTTTAGTTGTTGACAACTCTTTGGACATTATTATTCCTCAATTGAAAAATTTTCATTTAATTTATGCTTTTAAAAACCCTCATCTTGATTATTTAAAACAACAGCATCTACCATATTTTTGTTTAGAAAATGCAGGTGTAAAAATTGATATTGCCAACAGCGGCAAACTCTTGTCGCAACCACTTGTTGCTGATTATATTAATCAAACTTCTGAAAATAAACAAATTGTAATTATCCCTTTTAAGCCATCATCTCGAGTAGATTTTTTGTGTCACAAAAACAACTGGGTTTGTGTCTCCAACAAACACGACTTAAATCGCAAACTAGAAGACAAGATTGAATTTCAAAAGTTATGCCATCAAAACAATTTACCCCAAATACCTTCAACAGTTGACCATTTCAACCAAAATAATTTTCTGAAATATCAAAAAAAATACCAATCTAAACTAGTAATTCAATCACATCTTGGTTGGGCTGGAAAAAGTACTTTTTCATCCAACAATTGGGAAGATATACAAGACAAAATTTCCCAAAACACTTTAGTCAAATATTCTCCATTTATAAACGGCTACTCGTTATTAAATAACTGTTGTTTGACCTCAAAAGGTTTAATTCAAAGTCCTCCAGCACTCCAATATACTGGTATTAAGCCATTTACCAACAACCCATTTACAACTGTTGGCCGGCAATGGCCGTCTTTGGCTCCCTCAAATATTATCGAAAAAGTGAAACAAATTACCCAAGAATTTTCGACCATAATTGACAAAATGGGATATCGGGGATTTTTTGGTCTAGATTTTATGGTAGATCAAAAAAATGTCTACCTTTTGGAATGTAATCCACGATTAACTGCTTCATTTGCTTTTTACCACGACATTGAAATAAACCAACAAATAACATCACTGTTTTTACTTCATCTAATCCAATTTTTGGAAATAAATTATCAAATAAATATCAAACCAGAACAACAAAGATTTTACAACCAAAATATTATTGGATCAGAAATAACCGCCAAAAACAAAACAGGAAAAACAATTAAAAAATATCACGATTTTTCTATTTTTAGCCAAAAAATTAACCCAATTAGCTTTTCTCCGAAAATAATTTCTCTGCTCAATGACTAAAAACAAATCCCCCTTATTAAAATTAATATTTCTTTTAATTTTTATTGGTCTCACTTTTATTTCAATCTCATCTCTTACTGAAGCTAATAATACTATTGGCGATAAATTTTTTTATTTAAAAAAACAAACTTTTTGGATTTTAATTAGTTTTGCTTCTTTTTACTTTTTTTCCAAATTTAGTTTAAAAATAATTAAAAAAATTGCATTTCTACTTTATCTATTCTCAATAATTTGTCTGATTCTTGTCTTAATCCCTGGATTTAGCAATCAAGCTCTTGGAGCCTCGAGGTGGTTAAACTTGGGATTATTTAGTTTCCAACCAAGCGAACTATTGAAATTAACATCAGTAATTTATTTTTCTTTATTATTTTCTGTTGAGTCAAAACGTAATTTTTTAAATTTAGTCATTTATCTTGTCATCCCATTTATTTTAATAATTTTAGAACCAAACTTAAGCACGGCAATTCTAATATCAGCCATTATCATCTCCATGTTTTATTTATCTGGAGGAAAAATTATGCCTCTTTTTTTACTCTGTATTGCACTCATTGGCTTAAGTTTTGGACTAATTTATAGCTCTCCCTATCGCAAAGCCAGACTTAATACTTTGATTAACCCCACAGAAACAACATCAACTTCTTACCATAGTAACCAAATTATTCTCTCTCTGTCTTCCGGTGGAATTTTTGGTAAAGGGTTTGCTAATTCTGACCAAAAATACCGTTTTCTCCCTAAAATATCAACTGACTCAATTTTGGCTATCATCGGAGAAGAAACAGGTTTTATTGGTATAACTTTAATTTTAATAATTTATATGGCTCTGATTACTTATTTAATTAAGCTAGCCTCAACAATCACCGATGACACTTTTTCTGCTCTGATAATATCAGGAACTACTTGTTGGATAACTTATCAGGGATTAATTAACATTGCTGCCATAGCTAATGTTATACCCCTAACCGGAGTACCCCTTCCGTTTATTTCTTACGGGGGATCGTCGCTTCTTACCTTAATGACAGCTATCGGTTTGGTTCGTAATATCGAAAAAAAATACTCATTATTGATATACTCTAATAGTGACAAACCCGATAAAAAGAAAAATTATCATTACCGGCACCCATCTTACTCCCGCCCTCGAGTTAATTCGCCAACTCCAATCAGATCCAAAAAGTAACTGGGATATTTTCTACATTGGTCGCCATTCCAATTCAAACGACAATCATCAAGAAGCAATAGAGTCAAAGGTTATTCCTTCACTAGGGATAAAATTCTTTCCCTTGCCTTGTGGAAAATTTGATCGCCGATATCTCCCAAATTCAATTCTTGGAATCCCTAAAACTATTTCTGGATTGTTCAAATCATTTTTTTTAATTAAAAAAATTAATCCCGATATAATTATTTCTTTTGGTGGTTACGTTTCAGTTCCAGTTATTATTAGTGGTTGGTTACAAAGCAAAATTACAATTACCCACGAACAAACACTAACTAATAGTCTAACAACCAAAATAAATTCTTATTTTGTTAATAAGATTGCTCTATCTTTTAATAACCCAAAACAAATTAGTCAGCTTCCAAAACACAAAGTTGTCATCACTGGCAACCTACTTCGTTTTGAATTATTTAAAAAAATCCCTATTTCAGACCAAAAAATCAAACTCTTAAACTCCACACTACCTATAATTTATATCACCGCCGGGAACCAAGGTTCTCATGCAATCAATCTAACCATTGATAAAATTTTACCCAAACTTAAAGATTTTAACGTTATTCATCAAACAGGTAAAAACGATTTTCCTGTATATAAATCTTTAAATAAAAAACATCAAAATTATTATGCTGCAGATTATTTTGATACTCAACAATATTCGTGGATTATCCAACATTCAGAAATTTTTATAAGCCGTGCCGGGGCCAATACTTGCCAAGAAATTGTTTCTTTCAATAAAAAATCAATACTAATTCCATTGCCAAAAAGCCAGCAAGACGAACAATTACTAAACGCTCTTTGGGTAAAAAAACAACAAAAAAAACAAACTATTATATTAAACCAAGAAAACCTAAATCCAGAATCACTATTGGAAGCAATCATTTCATTGAAAAAACAAAAAGATTTACATTCGTCAAAAATATATCAACCCAATTTAAAACTTTTTCAACTAATAAATGAAATTGTTTAGAATTATTATCGTATTGTCATTTTTATTAGTTATTGGACTATTTGGTTATAATTATTATGCCAACAAGAAAACTACTCATGAACCAATTTCTGTTCAAAATAATTTTTTCAAAAATTTAGATATTGCCATAAAAACCGCAAATTTAAATACAGGCTTATTTCAAATTAGAGATTTTAATAATGAAGTGGAATTTTATTTAATTTTGGACAACAATCAAATAAAAGTATTACTTTCAACCCAAAAAGACCCTTTTTGGCAAGTCGCTACTTTACAACAAGTCGTGAAAACAGCTAAAATAAATCAAGAAAAGCTTAAATTAATTGACTTAAGTTCTAAACATCCATATGTCACACTCAAAAATAATTAGCGGAATCGATATCGGTACTTCAAAAGTTACTACCATAATTGGCCAATATGCCGATTCTGAAGACAAATTTAATATTATCGCAGTTTCCTCAATTCCAGCTCTTGGTTTTCGTAAAGGACAAATAGTAAATATCGATCAAGCATCAACAACAATTGTTTCGAGTATCGAATCGGCCGAAAGAATGGCTGGTTTCCAACTAAATTCTGCTTCAATTTGTTTGTCCGCTCCTCATATTGAATCGATAAATTCTCATGGTGTAGTTGCAATTAGCAACCCAAATGCCGAGATAGACAAAAGTGACATCGATCGAGTAATTGAAGCTGCCAAAGCTATTGCTGTCCCCACAGGTAAAGAAATTATTCATATAATACCAATAAAATACACAGTTGATGGGCAAGAGGGAGTGGTCGATCCGGTTGGAATGAATGGTGTTCGACTTGAAGTCGAAGCTCACATTATTTTAGCTTCCAGCCCTTCCTTAAAAAATTTAAAAAAATGTTTAGAAGATATTGGTATAAAAATTGATCAACTGGTGTATTCTGGTTTAGCCACAGCCAAATCAGCCCTTACTGAAACCGAAAAAGAACTTGGTGTCGCTCTGGTCGATATCGGCGGAAGTATTACAACAATTACTATTTTTAACGAAGGAGCTCCAGTTTATTCTTCGGTTATCCCTGTTGGTGCCGGTAATGTTACCAACGATTTAGCAATTGGTCTTCGATTTTCTCTAGAAGATGCCGAAAAAATAAAGCTTAAATTAAATAAGATATCAGAACAAAAAAAATACGAAGACGAAATTGAACTATCTAGTTTTGACATAAAATCAGATAATAACAGAAAAGTTTCTGTCCAAACCGCTATCAATGGAATTATTAAACCTCGTTTAGAAGAGATATTTCATCTAATCTATGAAAAAATCGAAGAAAGCGGATTTCACCAAACCATCCCAGCCGGAATAGTCTTAACTGGTGGGGGAGCTCAAACAATTAATATCAAAGAAGTATGTGAAAAAATAATTCCTTTACCATTAAGAATTGCTTCACCACCAAAAGTTGGAGGGATTATCGACGATATTATCAATCCAGGTTACAGTAGCTCGATTGGTCTTCTTATGTTCGCAAATGAAAATAAAATTAGTAGTCTCTCGTCCTCCAAAAACAATTCTCATCTATTAAAAGATTCTTTCGGTAAAATTAAAAAAATTATTTCCTCTTTTCTTCCGTAATCTATGGCATTAATAAAAACACTTGCTGGTCAATTTGCCAAGATTAAAGTAATAGGAGTTGGCGGTGGTGGCAACAACGCGGTCAATTCAATGATTAGCGAAGAAAGTATTAATGGTGTTGATTTTGTCTCAATAAACACCGATTCTCAAGCCTTATTAAATTCTTTGGCTACAGTAAAAATTCAAATTGGAGAAAAACTTACTAAAGGCTTAGGAGCCGGTGGTAACCCTCAAACAGGTCAAAAAGCAGCCGAAGAATCCAGAGAAAGGATAAAAGAAGTTTTGATTGGCACCGATATGGTTTTTATTACCGGTGGTATGGGTGGAGGAACCTGTACCGGAGCCGCTCCAGTTATTGCTCAAATTGCCAAAAAAGAATTGGGAATTTTAACTATAGCTGTAGTAACTAAACCTTTTCTATTCGAAGGTACCCGTCGTATGACCAATGCTGAAGAGGGCATTTCTCAACTTCGTAACAACGTCGATACTTTAATTGTAATTCCCAATCAAAAAGTTATGGAAGTAGTTACCGACAAATCAACCCTACTTGAAGCATTTAAGATTGCCGATTCGGTCCTAACTAAAGGAACAAAAGCCATTGCTGATTTGATTACTGTTCCTGGGCTTATTAATCTTGATTTTGCCGATATTA
>CAYSTF010000038.1:6467-6875 GCA_964434125.1 uncultured Gammaproteobacteria bacterium | reverse complement strand
TAAAACCCAATCACCAACTAGGTTCCACTCTTCATATTCCCCCATCATGTGAGTTGTGAACCAAGCACCAGTATCAATATAGGATGACCCCTTATTGCTTAAATAGGCATCGTTCCATTTCATAATGAGACGGTCCCCTTGGGCGACCGGCGTCTCTGGGCGAAAAGAGTTTTCAAAAAAACCGTTAAACGTATTAGCTTTATAATTATAACCATATTCGTCATAACCAGTTGTGACGATTGGGTCGTCTGGCGTGTTTAATATTTCGTTTTGAATAGTGGTATTAATGTTTTTTGTGGGCTTTGCGGCCACTGCCGGGGTGACAGATAAGACCGGCGAGAAACAATGAGAAAATCTTTTTCATATTAAATTTTTATGATAAAAAAATAAGTAACTATACTATTTTAT
>CAYSTF010000038.1:0-6457 GCA_964434125.1 uncultured Gammaproteobacteria bacterium | reverse complement strand
GCGTGTTTAATATTTCGTTTTGAATAGTGGTATTAATGTTTTTTGTGGGCTTTGTGGCCATTGCCGGAGTAACAGAAAAGACCATAAGGGAAATGGCGAGAAACAATGAGAAAATCTTTTTCATATTAAAATTTTATGTTAAAAAATAAGTAACTATACTATTTTATAGATGTTTTGGGGACAAAGGTCAAGTTACTTAAGTAGAAATATAAGCTTGATATTGTCGGGAAAATAAAAAAACTGATTTAAGGGGGTAAACCGAATTAGGGGTGTTTTTATGAAGAAAGGAAACCCCCGTCAACTCGAATTTGAGTTCCATTTAAATAACTGGACATGTCACTGGCCAAAAAAAGAACTGGTTTGGCAACTTCATCTGGGTTTCCCCAGCGACCAAGAGACAGTCTCCTATTAAAATTTATTCCCGTTTTTACCAAATCGAATCTAAAATGAGTTATGCCTTTTCTGATTAACAATTCCGTACCAGGTGTTTTTATGGCACCAGGCAAAACTACGTTTACCCTAAAACCTTTTCGTCCATATTCATTGGCCAAACCACCAGTTAGGGCAAGGATTCCAGCTTTGCTCATACCATATGGGACCAAATCTTTTTTGATTGAAATCATCGCCTCAATGGAAGAGATATTGACAATTACCCCCCCTTGCTTTTCTCTAGTTTTAATAAAATTTTGACACATCCATACGGCAGAGTTGGCGTTGATGTCAAATGTTTTTTGGAGGTCTTCTTTTGAAAGATTTAAAAAATTTTGTTCTGGATAAATTCCAACATTGTTAACCAAAATGTCCGGGGATACTTGGATATTTTTCCAAAACTCGTCAATTTCGTTTTTATCTGAAAGGTCGACTCTATGTGTTGTATATGTCCCGGTTTTATTTTCAAAACCAGTAACAGTATCAACGAGGCCTTTTTGATTGTTATCAAGCAAAATTAAATTAGCTCCAGCTTCTGCAAACCTACTAGAGATGGCTCGGCCAATTCCAGAGGCAGCACCAGTAACAAGAACAGTTTTGCCCTCAAACGAAAGAAGTTGATCTGTAGGGATCCTTCTATACCCTTCGACACGATTCATTGATTATTATTATACTGCCAGATATAATAAATTATTATGGTAGAAGGACAAAGAAGAGTGGTTGTGGTTACTGATGCAGCTGCTGATTTACCATCGGAACAAGAACTAAGGGTAAAGTTTGGGATAGGTCCGATTAAACAAGTACCATTGTTCGTAAATATTGGACCTGATCGTTATATTGTCGGCGAAAGCCATCAAGAAGATTGTCAACATATAAATAACGATATTTTTAAAGATAGGATAAATAGAGAAATAAAAAAGAAAAGTGGACTAATGCCCAAAACGGCAGCACCAAACGAAACTTATTTTGAAGAAGCTTACAAAACCCCGATAGAAGATGGCCACGACATAGTGTCGATACATGTTGGCAAAAAAATGTCAGCAACAATTGATTCGGCTTTGCGGGCGAGTCAAAAAATTTCTACCAATAGAGTATCAATATTTGATAGCCAAACTGTGTCAATGGCACAAGGATTGATGGCGATAGAAGCAGAAAAAATGGCTGCAAATGGTGCCACTAAAGAAGAAATATTAGAAATGTTGATAGATATGAGAGAACGAACCACTTTAAGAGCAGTAACGCCAAATTTCCCATTTTTAGTCGCCAGTGGCCGGGTTCCCGGGGTAATGGGGATGATTGGAAAAGTTTTAAATTTAGTGCCAATATTGAGAATTGACCATGTTACTGAAGAAAGTAATGTTGAGCGAGTGGGAATGTTTAGGGAAAGAAGAGAAAATCAGGCAGTCGAATGGATGGAGAGTTATTTAAAAAATAAAATTCCCCAAAGAGTGGCAATAGTAGATTTTGGGGCAAAGGAAACTTGTGAAGAACTAAAAACAAGGCTGATACAAAGCGGGTTGTTATCAGAAGAAAAAATATATCGAGGAGATTTGGGACCAGTCACGGGTAGCCATGGTGGCCCGGGGACTTGGGCAATGATAGTTGTTAGAGAAAAATAAAAAACATGAATGAAGCAGAAAGACATCGACAGAATTGTTATAGATGGTTAGTGTCTGGAGTATTACCTCAGACATTGTGGCGAGCTAGTTTGAGCAGAGAATCACAAGAAAGAATAGATGGGATAAACGATTTAGTTCATAACCAAAGACAAGATTTAAGTGTGGTTGTATATTTTAATCACATTTCAATAATTGATCCTTTGTTTGCCGGAAATATTGCTTATAGGATTGATAAAAAAGGAACTAGAAAATTGTTAGCACCAATGTCTTTTTCGAATACAGAGGAAAAAGAAGAGAATAAGAGTAATTTGTTGATGAAAAAGATTGTAGAAAAATGTGGAACAGAAACTCACCGGGTTATCCAAAGTTATCAAATAGAAAACCCTGAATATGGTTATTCAAAAATACAGGCTTTTAGACAAAACAAACCATTCTTACAAAGATTGAAAGAATTGGGAGAAAAAAGAATACCGACTTTAATGATAATCAGCCCTGAAGGGCATCGAACTGAAGGGGCCCTGATAAAGGGGGAAGAAGGAATGGTGGTCGGAGGAGGTCTGTTGGCTCCAACATTGTTTGTACCAGTTGGTATTGAATACAGAGGTAAAATCAAAAAGGATGGTTTAAATTTATTTAAAAGAGTAAATTTGAATATTGGGGAAACCTATTTACTGGAACCCGACTCTAATAGTAAAGAAGTCTACGGGGTATTAATGAGAAATTTAGCGAATACACTTCCGGTTGAGATGAGGGGTTACTACCGAGAAGACTTAGCTGATGTACCCATAAATAGACAATAATTTTTATGGTTTATTAAGGATATAATTAGTTATGGTATTTGGTGGAATAGTTTTTTTTGTGATAGTCTTGATTATTATATTTGTTACATCGATGCAAGATAAACAAAATAAGCATCAAAGGAGTGAAATGACTATAAAATTACTTTATACACTACTGATTGGAATTTTTGTAGCTGTGTTTGTAGGGGTTGGAATTGCTGCCTTTTATCCAGCACTCAAATATCCTGAAGCACCAACCTCAATGAAATATGGATACACCGAACCAGAAAAAGACGGAAAAATATCTGAAGAATCTAAGGCGGAAATGGAAAAATATGATCAGGAGCAAAAAGATTTCCAGATAAAATCACAAACTTACAACAGAAATGTGTCGATTGTGGCATTGGTATTTTCGATTGTAATTGTGGTAATTAGTCTAACTCTGTTTAAAAAAATATATCTGATTGCCGATGGCCTGCTTTTGGGTGGGGTGTTGACATTGTTGTACAGTGTAATTCGTGGGTTTGGTAGCGATGATAATATGTTTAGGTTTGTAGTCGTATCGGCCGGTTTAGTAATATCGTTAGTCTTGGGGTATGTAAAGTTTATTACACCGATTAGTAAAAATAAATAAATTTGGGTCAATTTGACAGCAGACGTATAATATAGGTAATGAAGAAAATAATCAAAGCAGTTCTTTGTCTTGGATTATTGTTTACAGTGTCAAAAGAGTCAGTAATGGCCGCCCTTCCGATTGGGGTTGATAAAGTCATAAACGAAAAAATAGAAACAGTACCAATAATTGTAACCCCAACAAAAATTCCAATTAAAATTGAAAAAGTTATTGATATAGGTGATCTAAAACCGTTGGCTACCAAAACCCCGACCACAACAGCAACCACACCAGCTGTGACTACCACGACAGGACCGGAAAAACCGACCGAAACACCAGTCGCGACCAAGACTGTTGAGACAGAAAATACAACGAAAATATCAAATACACAAGAAACAGTATCGCCCCAACCAACAATTGAGGAAATAGATAAGACAAAAGAAGACGTAGAAAAAACTAGCTCGGATAAATTATTTTGGGGTATTATTATCGGACTATTAGTATTGATTTTGGTAGTGCAAATCTGGTCAACAAAAAATAACGAAAAAAAACAAACTAAAACAGAAAACGAATAAATTTCTTAAAGTGATGACATTTTTGGTTTTTATTTTGTATTATTAGATATGACTAATCATAAAATAGCAAAAGCATTCGGTTACGCCTTTAATGGTTGGAAAAGGGGTTTTGAAGAAAATAATATTAAAATTCATCTTTGGGCAACATTTTTAGTGTTGCTGGCTTCAATTATATTTAAAATTTCTGTAGCTGAATTTTTGATTATTATTTTGTTGATTGGATTAGTAATTTCGGCAGAGCTTTTTAATACAGCAATTGAGGAAATATGTGATGTGATTAAACTAAAATTAAAACTTGACTATTCTGATACAACGATGGCTCGCGATTTAGCGGCTGGAGCGGTGCTGGTAGTTTCGGTAGTGGCATTACTAATTGGATTGATTATTTTTGTACCTAAAGTATTGATGCTGTTTTGGTAAAGCCAAAATAATTCTAAAAACCAAATAGCAATAAAAAATATTAAGCTAGTTTTTATTAATTGTGGGCTTGTCAAGGATTTTTTGTTAGTTAAAAATCTGGTTTCATAGTCGATGTAGGAAAACATTACAACTAACCAAATTACCCCAAAAGATAGGCTAGCAATAACATCGGTAAACCAGTGGACTCCAAGATAGATTCTAGAAAAGGCTAAAATTAAAACATAAATGGTCCCAAATAAAGAAATACTAATTTTTTGCCATCTTTTAGAAAGATATTTAATCAAAAAGTAGGTCAGTAAACCATAAAAAACAACCCCAAAATAAGCATGTCCACTTGGGAAAGCAAATCCGTGTTCGATAATTAGGGCATTTTCGATTGGTGGTCGAATTCGACTAATTAAATTTTTTACGACAACAATAAAAACTAAGGCTGAAATGTCACTTAAAACTAGGGCCGTAAAATAATGTTTTTTTTGAATAATTATTAAATAAAATGAGACTAATAAACTACCCCAAACAATCATTTGCCAATTTCCAGTTAGAGTTACTAGCAACATTATTTTATTTAAAAAAGGAGTCCGAAAACTAATTATTGCCTGATTAATTGACCGATCAATTGAGGTTAAACCACCAGGAGTAAAATAATTGTTGACTAATTTTTCGATAACAATCAGAGTCAAAATCAACAATGAAATTAGAACAAACCAAATCCGATTTCGGTTAACAAATCTCCACATAAACTATTCTAGCTTAATTCAACGGTTTTGGTTGAGAAAATTATTGTGATTGCCACAAGCCATGAAGATTACAATATTCTCTAGCGATAACATTTTCGGCGGTTAGATTAAACACGGCTACTGGTTCTTGACCTGGTTTTAAAAAATGCCTATAAATTTTACCGTCGGCAATAATTTCAATAAATTCAATAAAATGGGCTTCTTCCATCGGGTGTGGGACAGAGCCGACCTTGACAATAATGGATTCGGCAGTCTTTTCTATGATTGGAACATGTTTTTCGGTGGCACCATCGGTGGTGTTGGCTGAAAGTAACATCATGGGCTGGCCACAACAAACAAGTTCTCCCCCACCGGCATGTAAAACTTCAACAATATTGCCACAAATAGGACAGCGATAGATTTGATTTAGTTTTGTCATAGATTAGTATAACTTATTTAAGGAAATAAATTTAAAAAAAGTGAGATTAAGGTGAGTAAAGTAAAAAGACCAAAAATACCGATAGTTTGCAAAAAAAGTTTAATCGCTTCTTTTTTGTGATTGTCAAAATAAAGTTGAATTGGCTGGTATAAAAATAAATAACCCATAACGGCAGCAGACAAGGTAAAAAGAGAAATCATAGCCACTGGAGCAATAAAGGAATCTTTGGGTTTGACCATGCTCGTCCCCCAACTCATTAGAGCGACTATGGCAAAAATATAAAGTGAGGCAACTAAGCTGTTTATGATTGGGTTTTTGGTCATTGAAGAATTATACTAAATGTTTTTTGAGAGAAAATATTCTACTTGATTTTTTGGCAGACCAATACGTACTAGACGAGATTTAATCATTTCGGCAGGAACATTATTTTGAGACCATTCGTTTTGCCTATCAGTGATAAATTCTCGACGATTGTGAGGAAAGACTACCCATGCGTTGGTAGAAAAGGCATAAAATTCTGGGATTACTTTCGATTTAGGTTTATAACAAAGAGTGGCAACAGCCACTTCTTGAGCCCCTAATAGTTCAACATATTCCCTGGCTTTAATTATTGTCTCACCTGAATCGACGACTTCGTCAAAAATAAGGACATTTTCCCCATCAATTGGGTCAGATAGTGGTTGAAGGATTTTTACCCTGTTGGATTGTTTAACCCCGTCATAAGATTTAAGCCTGGTCGATGATAATTTATCAATATTTAAGTTGTCGGCTAAAGTTCTTGACCAGGTCCAGCCACCTTTGGCCAACGCTACCATACGATCAAATTTTCTTCCAGATTGGTTAATTTTTTGAGCTAGATTAAAAGTG
>CAYSTF010000037.1:0-6978 GCA_964434125.1 uncultured Gammaproteobacteria bacterium | reverse complement strand
ATACCAGTTTCACCACTGCGGCAAAATCGTGGCTCTATTATACAATAAAATTCCCAATGATATAATCTAGAGCATGTTGACTCAACCAACTTTTATCCCTGTCGGCACTCAAGCTACCGTAAAATCTCTTTCTCCCCAAGAAATGGCTCAAATCGGTATTGAAATCTTTTTTTGTAACACTTATCATCTATATCTTCGACCGGGAGATAAAAATATTAAAAAATTTGGCGGGTTGCACAAATTTACCCGCTGGAATGGTAAAATAATTACCGATTCTGGTGGTTTTCAAGTATTTTCTCTTGCCAAAGAACACAACGGTGCCGGTAATCTTGTCAAAATATCAGAAGATGGCGTCGAATTTCGGTCTCACCTCGATGGCTCATTACATTTTTTTACACCAGAAAGATCACTTCAAATTCAACATAATTTAGCTGCCGACTACCTTATTGCTTTTGACGAATGCACTCCATATCCATCGACTAAAACATATGCTCAAAAAGCTCTCGACCGAACTCATCGTTGGGCCATTCGATCACTAACCGAACATCAAAAATTAAATAAAAAATTAAACCAAGACTTAAAACTTTATGGTGTTATTCAAGGTAGTTATTATAAAGATTTACGTGAACAGTCAGCTAATTTTATTTGTTCTCAAAACTTTGACGGTATTGCTATTGGAGGAATTTCAGTGGGGGAACCAAAAGATAAAATGAGACTAGCTGTTTCTTATGCATTACCAATTGCCCTTAAAACTAACAAACCAATCCATTTGTTAGGAGTAGGGGAAATTGATGATTTGTTTGATTTCTTTGGGCAAGGGATTACATCAATGGACTGTACTTTACCGACCCGGATGGCTCGAGGCGGACAGTTTTTACACCGAACTGGAAATTCCACTCATGACCACAAAAATAAATTTAAGAAACAAATCATGAACGCTCAATTTAAAACCGACCAAACGCCATTGGATCAAAATTGCCATTGCCCCACTTGTCAGCAATATGATAAAGCATATATTCATCATCTTTTTAAAACCCAAGAACTACTTGGTTATCGTCTAATGACGATACACAATCTCTTCTTTATGATAAATGCCACTCAACAAATTCGTGACTCACTCAAAGACGGTACATTTGATAAACTAAAGTATAGTTGGCTCGGCCGACATTAATTTTTTAATTTAGAAATTAAACATTAAAAATTATGAAAACAATCCTAGTAACTGGTGGTGCCGGCTTTATTGGTGCCAACCTTTGTCGATATCTTCTTGATCAAGGGCACAAAGTTTTTTGTCTTGATAATCTTTACTCGGGTCGAGAATCAAACATCTCCGTATTAAAATCAAACTCAAATTTTGAGTTTATTCACCACGATATTACCAAACCAATAGAGTTAAATGATATTGATCAAATCTACAACCTTGCTTGTCCAGCTTCGCCTCCAGCCTATCAAAAAAATCCGATTCAAACATGGAAATCATCAGTCTTTGGAATTTATAATATCCTCGAGCTTTCACGCAGAAACGGTAATATTCCCACACTACACTCTTCGACATCAGAAGTTTACGGAGACCCACTTCAACACCCCCAAAAAGAAACCTACTGGGGAAATGTAAACCCAATTGGGATTCGCTCTTGCTACGACGAAGGTAAAAGAGCCGCCGAAAGCTTACTCTTCGATTATTATCGTACCTATCAAATTCCGATAAGAGTTGTCAGAATTTTTAATACTTACGGACCGTATATGGACCCACTCGATGGGCGTGTAGTCTCAAATTTTATTATTCAAGCTCTTCAAAATGAAGACATTACTATTTATGGTAATGGCTCTCAAACAAGAAGTTTCCAATATATCGACGATTTAGTTGTCGCATTAGACAAAATGATGAACAACCACAAAGATTTTATTGGACCAGTTAATTTAGGAAACCCTAACGAATTCACTATAGAAGAATTGGCAAAACTTGTTAAAAAAATGATTCCACAATCAACTAGTCAAATTATCAAAAAAGAACTACCCCAAGACGACCCCAAACTTCGTTGCCCAGACATAACCCTCGCCAAAGAAATATTAGATTGGGAACCAAAAATAGGCCTAGAAACTGGTATAATCAAGACCATTGAGTATTTCAAAACCCAAATTTAAAACTATCTCAAAAACCTTTTTAGCCATTAATTTTGGCTGTCGTGTCAATGCCGCCGAAACTAATATATGGTCTCAAATTTTAATTAACTCTGGCTATACCCCTCTTGTCAAAGAGGAGCAGGGGAGATTGGATCTTATTTTAATTAACACTTGTGCTATTACTAAAAAAGGAGAAAAAGAGTCAATAAATAAGTTAAAATTTTTAATTAAAAAATATCCAAAAGCAAAAATTTTCGTTACTGGTTGTGCAAATTTTTCAAAAATAAAAAAAACAAATAACGTTTCTATTTTTACAAATCAAGAAAAAGAGAAATTATTAACTAAACTAAAATCTTTTTATACTCCAAAAATTAAAGACAAATTTTCCCACACCAATAGATTTCTTCTTAAAATCCAATCTGGATGCACTCAGTTTTGTTCTTATTGTATCGTCCCTTTTAAACGCAACTACTTATACTCACTCCCTATTAAGGATGCTATTAGCACTACAAATCAAGCAGTTAAGGAAGGCTATCAAGAGATAATTATCACCGGAGTAAATATTGACCAATATCAATATGGTCTATCATTACTTATAAAAAACATATTAGACAAAACTAAAATAAATTTAATTAGTTTTGGTTCTATCCCTTTAAATTGTATCAATCAAGAGTTTGTTAATCTATATAAACAGCCAAAATATAACAAAAGACTATCCTCCTTTCTTCATATTCCCATTCAATCTGGCTCATATAAAATTCTAAAATTAATGAACCGACCTTATGCTAAAAAAGATATCGTTACTAAATTCATAAATCTTAAATCTAATATCCTAAATCTAAAATTAGGCACTGACATTATTGTTGGCTTTCCAACTGAAACTAATACTGACTTTCAAGAAACCCTAAATCTTTGCCAACAAATTGGTTTTTCCAAGATTCACGTTTTTAGATTTTCACCAAGACTAGAAACGAAGGCTCGTCTTCTATTCGAAAATTCTCCTAAAATATCAAAAAATATTTTAAAATTACGTTCTCAACAAATTCAATCCATCCAACTAAAAAACTAAACTGCTAACAAATTAATAGACTACCGTCCAAAAAACACTTCCATTTCATCAAATACTTTACAACTGAAAGACACTTCTTGCCCAGGGAACTTTGCGTTTTTACCCCAAATATATGCCTTATTTACGTCATCTCTCATTTGGTTAGAAATTCTTTTTAAGACCTGATCTAATGTAGCTGTATTTTTAATAATTAAAGGATCTTTCTTGTCAACTTCTCCAATTCTTTCTTTTTTTAGATAAACCCTCACCAACCCTAACCCTTGCCAAATTCTCTCTTTAAATTCATCAATCCCCGTGTTGTTATCCACTGACATTTTTAATACTCTATCAGGTATTTTTTTAAAATCACTACTTTTAACTAAATCCATTTTGGTAATAATTTCCACTGCCGGCATATATTTTCTGGTTTTTACTAATCCGTCAATTAACCTGTCTACCGATTCAACTTTTTCGTTAAGTTGAATTATGGCATTTCCAAAACCCAACTCTTGCGCAATTTCTGTTATTTCTTCTTTACTAAAAGAATTATAGGGATCAATTATTTGGAGTGCTCCTTTATGAGTCTTGTGAACTATAATTTTTGGAGGGACATCATTTAATCTGATTCCGGCATTATAAAGTTCCTTACTCACTACGTCTAACCAATTTAATCTTTGAATATCAGTCATTAGCACCACCAAATCAGCAGCCCTAATTACCGAAATCACTTTTCGTCCAAATCCCTTATTTCCCGATGCTCCTTCAATAATTCCTGGTAAATCCAATATTTGTATTTTTACCCCTTTATACTCCATCATTCCCGGAACTACTCCTAAAGTTGTGAAATCATAATTTCCAACTTTTGATTCTGCATTGGTTACCTTGTTTAACAATGTCGACTTACCTACACTTGGAAGCCCCACCAACACCACAGACGCATCTCCAGAGTGTTTAATTGCGTATCCTATCCCTCCACCACCACCTTTATTCATTGGACCGTCTAACTCTTCTTTTAATTTAGCTAATTTCGCCTTTAAAACTCCATGATGATGCTCACTCGATTTGTCGTAAGGAGTGTCTCGGATTTCTTTCTCTACCCGAGATATTTTCATTTTTATAATTTCTTCTTTATTCATTTTGGTAAAATTACATACTTATTTTTTAGATATTAAAAATTGGATATTAGAAATTTTAGAAAAAACAAAACAATAATTAATCTTTTATTTATATTATTTTTTTTTGTTTTTTCGGTTAAACCTATTTTAGCATCAGATAATATTTTTGGTCTTCACTTAACCCAACCAGATGATTTATTTTCAGCCAAAGATATCATAAATTCTAACGGTGGCGACTGGGGATGGGTTACTATTGTCATCAGACTTGACCAACTTGACCATAAAATGTGGCAAGATTTTTTTGATAATTGCCGACAATATCACTTAATTCCTATTATTAGACTGGCCACCATCGCTGATGGTAATAATTGGAAAGTTCCCTCGTTGTCAGACATTGATAATTTAACTAGTTTTTTAAATTCTCTAAATTGGCCGACTCTTACACAACACGTTATTTTATTTAATGAAATTAACCACGGCCAAGAATGGGGTGGGGAAGTCAATCTTAAAAATTTTGTAGATATTTCGATTTATGCTTCACAAAAACTAAAAACCTACAATCCCAATTTTTTTATTTTAGGAGGAGCTTTTGATTTGGCCTCACCAGACAGCCCCCCTAATTACAGATCTGCCCAATCGGTTTACCAAGAAATTTATAACTACAACCCAAGATATTTTGAACATATTGATGGTTTAGCTTCTCATTCTTACCCCAACCATGGTTTTTTGGGAACCCCAAAAGATGTTGGTCAACATAGTATTTTAGGCTACGCATGGGAATTAGATTTTATAAGCAAATTAGGTATCAAAAAAGATTTCCCTGTTTTCATTACCGAAACTGGCTGGCCTCACCGTGAAGGCCTCGATAATCGTAATAATTTTTATACTACCAAAACTACTTCCCAATTTTTAATTGAAGCCTATTTAGCTTGGTCAAACGACAAACGAATAGTTGCCGTTACTCCCTTTACTTTTAATTACCCCCAATCGCCCTTTGACCATTTTTCCTGGCTAGATCAACAGGAAAAACTTTATCCAGAATATCAAAGCCTAATCGATTTACAAAAAACAACCAACAAGCCACAACAAATTACAAAATACGAAGTTTACGGAATCCATCTGCCATTTTTAATCTTTCCTAACCATGAATATACAGGTAAGATAAGTCTTAAAAACACCGGTCAGTCAATCTGGGGAGAAGTTCAGTTTTGTATCAAACCAACCGTTGACTCTAAAATTGAAATTACCCCACTTTGTATTAATCAAAACGATCACATACTGCCAGGTCAAATCAAGATATTTAATTTCCAACTAAAAATTATTGATACTGAATCCAAACAAATTAAAATATCTTGGGAGAACATACCAGAGACCGAAATTACTCTCCTGTCGGAAAACGCCGTCGTTTACCACCCTCGTTTTAATCTAATTAACCGAATTAAAAGCTTTTTAACCAAATTTTGGTAAAATATCAATGCTCCTTACTAATTGTTGTTGCTAAATATATTTTCTAATTATTAGTTTTTTAGACATTAGTCATTAGAAATTAGAATTTTTGGCTTGTCCTCATAGCTCAGTTGGATAGAGCGCCTCCCTTCTAAGGAGGAGGTCGCAGGTTCGATCCCTGCTGAGGATACTTTTATTTCGCGCCTATAGCTCAATGGATAGAGTACTAGTCTTCGGAACTAGTGATGAGGGTTCGATTCCCCCTGGGCGTACAAATATTTAATTTCTAGGTCTTGCTTTCATCTCAACGACTTCTTTGTGAAGTTTTACAATTCTTTCTTCAATATCTTTAATTGTCTGTACCACTTCATCATCATCTTCATCTTCATTTATGTCTTCAATATCTTCAGAGATTTCTTGAACATCTTCTTGGATATCATCAATATCTTTTTCCACACCAGCAATAGTTTGTTTTGTTTTATTGACACTCATTTGGATAAAAATTGACAAATAAATTGCCTCCAAAGAAACTGCCGTAGTCAGTATCAATAAAATTTGATCAACCGAAAAATTTAAAAATTTCAATGAAAAAATTACAATAAAAATTATTGTATGTACTACAATCGATATAGGAGTACCTATCCAAAGTGTAATTTTGTCTGATATTTTTTCTAATTTATCCATAATTCCTCCTTTTTTTTTAATTTATATTTAATTTTCCCACCATTTAAGCAAAATTACCAACAAATGATAAAATACCTTGCTTTAATATTTTTTTTTAAGCTAAAATTAATAACTATTAATCTTATTTTTAATTAGAAATTAGAAATTAAACATTGGTCATTAAAAATTTGGGTTTGTAGCCCCGCCTGCAAAAGCTGATGCTTTAGCATCTGCGGGCAGGTCAGTCGGTAGATTCGCCAATCGGCGGACTCTTAAGCGATTGGTATATTAAAATGGGTTTGTAGCTCAGTCGGTAGAGCGATCGCCTCTTAAGCGATTGGTCGCGGGTTCGAGTCCCGCCGAACCCACCGAAAAATTAATCTTTTTAATTTGGTACTCCGGTATTACATGAAGTAGTACTGGGTACCAATTTTAAGAGATTAATTTTGCCGCAGTGTCCCGCCTGCAAAAGCTGATGCTTTAGCATCTGCGGGCAGGTGAAATTGGTATAATATAGTCTAAATCTCGCCGCAGTGTTGAAATTGGTATACAAGCACGGCTTAGGACCGTGTGGAGAAATCC
>CAYSTF010000036.1:0-7236 GCA_964434125.1 uncultured Gammaproteobacteria bacterium | reverse complement strand
ATGGTTATCAGTACCAAGTAATTGATTGTGGTGTAGAAACAAACTGGTCTAAACAGTTAAAAGGTGCTATCAATAATTTTTCACCTGACATTATTGGTATCACTGGATTTAGCTATGCCTACAATTATCTTTATCAAACTATCAAAAAAGTAAAATCTATTACTTCTATTCCTATTATTTTAGGCGGCCCACATGTTTCTGCTAATAAAGATAATATTCTCAAAGAAACAAAGGTAAATTTTGCCATGTATGGTGAATCTGAAATTTCTCTGATTAAATTTTTAGAAATCTTTGGTACCGACATACCAGACTACTCAAAAGTTCCCAATCTAATTTGGAAAAATAAAAACAAAACAGTAGTTAATCCTTCCTGTTCATTAATATATCATCTTGACGATATTCCTTTTCCTGATTATGAAAGTTTTAAACTTAATCAATACCCGTGTTTTGACCAAAAAATAATTCCTATTATCACTTCTCGTGGTTGCCCTTATGGTTGCAACTATTGTTCAGTTAGATTATCTATGGGACAAAGCTTTCGTCCTCGCAGTCCCCAAAACGTAATTGATGAAATTACCTATTGGTACCAAAAAGGGTTTACAAATTTTGACATAAACGATGATTGTTTTACTCTTGATATCAATCGTGCCGAAAAAATTTGTGATTTGATTATCAAAAATAAACTTAAAATAAAATTTCAACTTTACAACGGTATTCGTGTAAACAATATTACTCTTAAACTTTTAAAAAAACTTAAAAAAGCCGGTTGTTTTTTTATTGCTTATGGCTGTGAATCTGGAAGCCAAAAAACTTTAGATCGCATCAAAAAAAATATAACCCTCAATCAAGTTAGACAAGCCGTAAAATATACCAACCAGGCTAATATACGACATGCAGTAAACTTTATCATCGGACACCAACAAGAAACGTATTCTGACGCCTTAGAAACTCTTTCCTTTGCCAAATCACTAAAGTGTGATTATGTAAACTTTTATAATCTTGTCCCATATCCAGGGACTGAGGTTTATGATTGGGCCATAAAAAACGCTCATTTTTTAATCCCAAAAGATCGCTATCTTAAACATATCTCTTATCGTGATATCAATCCGATATTTGAAACTAAAGAATTTAGCGAAGAACAAAGAATCAGTGTTATGAAAAAAGGCTTTGCTCTTTACGAACGAAAACTTTTTCAATTCCGTTTTGGTAAAATACTAGGAACTATCTTCTATTTGGTTACTCGTATTCCTTTTATTGCCCATCTATCAAGAAAATTAGTTTTTGATAATAAATTTATAAATAAAATATTTTCTTTTCTTATATCTCCATCAAAAAAATGAAAATACTTCTTTTTTACCCGCCAATGACTATTAGGAATAACGATACTACTACGCCTGGTGTCTATATTCCTCTAGGTTTAGCCAATATTGGGGCAATTTTAGAAGCTAATGGGTACAATGTTTCCATAGTCGATGCTCTTGCAGAAGGAATTAATAATGTCAAAAAAACAAAAAATCATACACGAGTTGGGTTATCCAAAGAGACTATTATTGAAAAACTAAAATATTACCAACCTGATATCGTAGGTATTAGTACCATGTTTACAGCCTATGCTTCCGATTCTCATGATATTGCCAAAATTGTAAAAGACTATAATCCTAAAACTTTAGTAGTTTTTGGCGGTGCTCATGCATCAATATTATACAAAGATGTTTTAACTGATCAAAACGTAGATATTGTAGTAATTGGTGAAGGTGAGTCTACAATTTTAGAAATAGTAAATAATTTTGAAAACCATCTTACTTTAAAAGGAATAAAAGGAACTGCCACAAAAGACAAAGGAAAAATAATTTTAAATCCTTCAAGACTACCAATTACCAAATTAGATTCTTTACCCCTACCAGCTCGCCATCTTTTACCCATGGACATATATCTTGCTGGAACTAGGGAAAACAATGGGTCGTATGTTATGAGAACACCCTATACTTCTGTCGTAACCAGTCGCGGTTGCCCTAATAATTGTATATATTGTGCCGTACCTACTATTTGGGGCCGGTGCTGGCGTCCATTTAGTGCCGATAGGATTATTGATGAAATAGAGCATTTGGTGAGACGATATGGTTTTAGAGAAATTCATTTTCTTGATGACAATATCTCTGTCAGTCGTGATAGGCTTGAAAAAATTTGTGATGGCATTATTAGTAAAAAATTAGATATAAAATGGACTTGTCCAAATGGTATTGCAATTTGGACATTAGATAAATCACTTTTAAAAAAAATGAAAAAAAGTGGTTGTTATCGACTTACTTTTGGGATTGAATCAGGACATCCGTCTACTCAAAAATTCATTAGGAAAAATTTAAATTTAAACAAGGCCAAAAAAATAATCAAACTTGCAAACAATCTCGGTTTTTGGACATTTTCTACTTATATTATCGGTTTTCCTTATGAGACTAAAAAAGCTATTAAAACTACTTTTAATTACGCCATCAAATCGCTTTCTGACTTTGTCGTTTTTATCTTACTTATGCCATTTCCAGAAACCGACGTTACTAAAATACTAGAGAAAGAAGGCCTTCTTAAAAAATCAGATATTAGTAGTGTCAATATTGGTAAAACTTTTTCTGGTTATGTTGGTCTCGGGAACAAATACCTTTCAACAAACGATATTCGATCTCTTAGAAATAAGGCCCAAAAAAAATTAATGCTATCTCGTTTTTTCCGTCCCTTCCTTAAACCGTCAACTATATATAAAAAAATCAGAAGTTTAGAAGATTTTAAATACTTAATCAGAATATTAAAAAACTATTCGACTATGCTATTTTCGACCATAAAATTTGGTGAATTAAAAACCCATCGAATCAAAGCCGCTTATAAATACAAAATAATAAAATAAGGCTTAGTTTGCTTTTGTAGTTCCATTACCAGTAACTCCAATATTCAATAAAGAATCATAAAGATTTTTTATTTCTTTAACTTGCGGAAATTGTTTATACATCATCTCTGCCAGTTTCTTTGCATCCTCAGTTTTGCCAATTTGAGCATAAGCTACAGCCGATATATAAGCGACCTGCAAATCATTTGGTTTAAGTTGTTGAATCATCGCCAAATGCCTCAACAGTTCTGCTTCATTTTTTTCTGCCATATCAATCTGTATTAATGTTAAATAAGTTTGATAAAGTCCAGGATTATAATGTATTGCAGTTTCATAACCATTTCTGGCCAAATCCAATCTCCCAATTTTATAAAAAATATTTGCTTGATTGTGATAAGCATCAGCATAGTTTGGTTTTACTGCATATGATTGACCAAATCCTTTTATTGAGTTGTAATAGTGTTTCATTTTGCCTTCATTTGAAGTTTCTTCGTTGGCAAGTTTATCGTAATCATCACCAATATTATTCCAAGCATTGTGACTATTTGGTGACACCTGACAAGTGTTAACCCACAGATTATGATTTGTCTGCCAATCAATATTTCTCAAGATTACTCTAACTCCATAAACAGAACACAAAACCGATAAACCAATTATTGTCAAAATTTTTCTCTTTTGCCACCATCTTTCAAAATATATTGCCATAAGTAACGCCATTCCCAAAGATCCCAAAAAAACATATCTTTCAGCCACCAACCAACTTACTTTTACCGGTGCCATAGACGGTGCTGTGGCAGCAAATATAAATACTAAAGCAAAAAATATTTGTTTGTTTTTAAACCAAAACCACCCAACTGCAAACATATAAGTTAACAATATTAACCAGTTTAGCCAGACAGGGATAATATACATTGTATGGTACAAAGTTAAATCTATTGGAAAAACAACCATTTGTAGATACTTAGGAATTGCTGTTGGATATTGGAACAATGGGTCATAAAAATTACTTTCTGATAAATTTACACCAGAATTTACAGATGCTATTCGATTGTTAATCATTGGCCAAGCTACTACCAATAACAAACCAAAAGCTAAAACTACAGCAGACAAGACACCGAAAATATTAAGTTTTAATTTAATTTTTTCTGGAAAAGAAATTAATATTAATCCCAAAATTATTATAAAACTAAAACCCCTAATCCTATCGGTAAAAAAAGAAATAATTCCAGTAAATAACATTAAAAATAAATATTTCTTTTTTTTAGTTCTCAAAAATAAAACACAATTAATTAACTCAGTAAGTACAAATAACGAAGTTAATAGATACGGTTCTCCTGATATCCAAGATACCGCCTCTACATGTACTGGAAAAAGGGCAAAAATAACCACAGCCAACTTAACAACTAAATTGTCAAAAAATAAACTCAAAAAAATAAAAGCCAAAATACAAATTGTAAGATACAACAACAAACTGCCTACATGAAAGGGGATTGGGCTACTAATTCCAAACATTTTTGCAATTACTGTTTTATATAAATTTGCAAAAAATGAAACCGAAGACGTTACCCAAGCTCCTTTTATGCTAGCAATATCTGGATTTTGAGTGATACTGGCATAATCATCAGACACAAACCCACCCCAAAGCGAATTAAAATAAATTAATACTATTCCAGAACACAATAATAATAAAAACTTCCAATTATTTTTTAATATTTTCCTAACTCCTTCGTCTTTAGCTCCTACGTCATTATCTCTTAAACCAACGTTTTCAACCTTCCTTAACTTCTTTAGTTTTTTCTGCGACATATCTCAATTCTATCAAACCTTTTTATCTAGAGCACTAGAGAACATGCTACTAAAAGTCTAATGTACTAAAAAACTTTTTCAACTTTTCTTCTCCATGTCTCAATCTCATATTTTTCTCGTCTACTACAGCGACATCAGCCATCATAGTAAGATATTTACTCTTGTTTTTCTTTGTTACTAAAGTTGCATGCTCTAATTTGTACAACTTAAGTATATTTTTATAATCATCTTTGTTCAAAGTAGTCACATCAGCCATTAATATCAAATCAAAAGGATTTTTTTTGTTTAAATATTTTTCAAAGATCTTAATATACTCCTCATGAGTTGCCGTTTTTGTCTCGTTTGCAGGTGAAAAAATATTTACTATAAATATTTTTTTGGCCTTACTTTTATTAAAAGCTTGGGACATACCTATGGGCAAAAAATTTGGTAGTACTGAACCATAAATTGTTCCTGGTCCCAAAATTATGACGTCTGCCGTTTCTAATATACTAATAGCTTCTTTATTTCCTTCAACTTTTGGTTCCAACCAAATTTTTTCTATACAATCACTAGACATCCTAAGTTCGTCAATAAAATTTTCACCTTTATATGTTTTTTTACTTATAGTGCTAAAACAGATATTTGAACTATCCAATGACACGGGTATTACTTTTCCTTTTAACTTTGCTCCAGTTAATTTACAAAAAAGATCGTCAACCTCTCCTAGGTTAATTTCTTTTTCAGACAAAAATTGGAAAAATATATTGCCAAAATTTCTTCCTCTACCATCTCTGTATCTAAGCATTTCTTCCCAGACTTCTTTTTGTTTGCCATCGTCCCACAATGAAATCAATGCTCTCCAATAATCAGAAAACGCCAGTATTCGCCCTCTTTCGTCAGTTCTCATTCTCCCAGTATCTCCACCACTATCAAAGGTAGTTACAATTGAATAAATGTTTTCAAAACCAGCTCTTATCAATGCTTTGTTTACTATAGGCATTCCTGAACCACCACCGATAGTACAAATCTTCAAATCAGCATTCATTTTTCAATTATACAACTAACGTTCTATGTCCTACTATTCACTACTTACTACAAGCTATTTACTAAAAGCTACTTACTAAACGCTAAACGCTATTTACTAATCTAACGTTCTAACGCTCTAATATATTGATCAAAAAAAAACGCTGAAGGTAGTCAAAATATAAGGCTTTCGCCAAATATCGCTACACTCCAGCGTATTATTCAATTAGAAATCAATTTCACAAGGATTATTTCGGACACATATAACACCCTGAGCTATGTCTTGTACCATATAAATCGGGTTTACTGACGGGTCCAGAAAGCTGGGCAAAAAACATCCATTCTTGTTGTTTGAGATAAGTACTGGCACTCCAGGAACAAATCTTGATTTATCAATCCCTTTAAGAAGACAATCACCATTAACTGCAATAGCCAATGGTTTTTTACAATTGCCATTCAAAATGGAAGAGACATTTTCTACTACTAGAATGTTGTTGCCCGGCATACGAGTCACGTATGACTTGAGGTTTAAGTAGGGGATACAATTGATTTCACCAACGATTATCGAATGGCCACTTCTTGACCTTAATGATTCAACCACATTTTTAAGCTCTTGAGAGATCAAACTGTTCCTAAAGTTGTTAATTACCATCGGAAAGCAATTTCTCAAATATTTTACAAACAATGTAAAGCTTAATCTTGATAGGCAGATCATTTCTTCCAAGAAGTCTTGGTCGTCCATTCCATATTTTGACAAAAAAGAAAAAAATTCATCAGAATTATTTTTCTCAATTGAATCAAAATACAGATTTGTAAACACCTCGATAGGTCTATTGTCGTAGCCCTGTTCCATTAGATATACAACCACCGCGTAGCCATCCAGGTTTTGTGGTATCTTTTCACCACTAAAAACCAGGCACTTCTTCCTTTTCGTTCCCATTCCAATTCTCCTTATTCATTTTTTTTGAGCTTAAGCTCGATCTAGATATTACTACAATACCCACATCAAGCCCAAGCTCAAAATTGATTTCTAATTGTAAAAGTTCACTATTCGAAATTAATCACAATTTGCTTTAAATTATTATAATCTCAAAAGTTTTAGATTATAACAAAAGATTATTTTATATTCAACTTATAGGCCAATATTTTAAATATTTTTGCTACTAACTATTTACTAAATGCTATTCACTAAAAGCCAAATGCTATTTACTAATCTAACGCTCTAACGCTCTAACGCTCTAAAGCACCAATGTTCTAATGCGCTATAATTTTGATTATGAATAACAAGATTTACCAAGAATATATGAACTTAATCAGTGACTCGTATCGAGGTATATATGAATTAATGGATCCCAAAATTGGTAATAAAAGTTTTTTTGTAAAAAATTATTTAAAAAACATTAATTTAATAACAAAAAAAGATAAAAATTTTAAAAAAAGTTTAAATATATCAAAAATTTTATCATCTAAAACCAATCCTAAAATCAAAGCCGAATATCTTTTGGACAATACCCGTTTTATCCTCGACCTCATCTCCCAAAGCAGTACCG
>CAYSTF010000035.1:0-7466 GCA_964434125.1 uncultured Gammaproteobacteria bacterium | reverse complement strand
GGGTCCTGCGGGACTCGAACCCGCGACCAATTGCTTAAAAGGCAACTGCTCTACCACTGAGCTAAAGACCCTAATATCAATATCTAATGTCTAAAAATAAAGACGTAAATTAAAGATAAATTGTTGAGGTGCAGGAAGTTTGGGACTACTTTAGATAGTTTTAGCTTTCGGATTACGTAAGTAATAGAGTTTTGAACGACGAATCTTTACTTTTGGTGAACGTAATTTTTTAATACTGTCTATCCAAGGAGAATTTAAGGGGAAAATTCTTTCGACATTAACTGAGTCACTGGCACGTTTTTGAACTATAAAATTTTTATTTTCACCAGTTCCTTGTATAGCTAAAATTATTCCATCAAAAGCCTGAAGACGTTCTTTGTCTTTTTCTTTGATTTTATAATTTACTCTGACGGTGTCACCGACAAAGAATTCTTGATCTTTATGTGTTATTTTTAAGGCCATAGTTAATAAATTTTGCTTTGAAATTATATCAAAATAAACTTTGGTAGTCTAGCAAGCTAATTTTTATTTGACAAGAGGATGGTGTCAATAAGCTGCTGTAATTTATCGTTGTAGTTTACTCCATAACTAAGTGGTAGATTTTTTCCGTTGGGTAAAATTATTAACCCTCGGTGACCGTTTGGATTATTTTTTAGTAGAGTATTGAGTTGCATCAGTTGGTTTTGACTAGCATTTTTGGGAACAGTAATAACAAAGTCGTAATTATTTTTACTTTTGGGAACTTCTTCTGACATATAATCAATTAAAATAGATGGCGTTCCTTCTCGAATGTTTATTTTGCCTTCGATATAAACTACTTTATTTTCGGCTATCAAAAGAGACATCCGTTCGTATGTTTTTGGAAAAACAACAGCCTCCATACTTCCAGTTTCATCTTCCAAAGTTACAAAAGCCATTTTGGAATTATTTTTTTTAGTTAAAATATTTTTAAATTTTCGAATCGAAGCAACGATTTTGATAACAGTATCATTAGGTTGGGAAATAGCATCGCTAATTTTTGGAAGACCGGAGGCGGCATATGGGGCAAGGATTTTGTAAATTGGGTTTTCGGTAACGAAGATTCCAATCAATTCTTTCTCCATTAACAATTTTTCCTTTTCGGTCATTGGCTCTACTTCTAAAAATTTATCTGGTGGTGCAATTATTTTGGAATTATCTTTTGTAGGAGAATCAAATAATCCAAATTGGCCATTGTTTTTTTTGGTAGTTAGCTTTTCACAGTCACTTCTAATTTTTTCTGTAGAACTTAATATTGCGTTTCGTTCACCAAATTGGTCCATAGCTCCAACTTTTATTAGACTTTCCAATACTCTTTTGTTAACTTTTTGACTATCAACACGAAGACAAAAATCACTAAAACTGACAAATGGTCCGTTTTGATTCCTTTCGTTTAAAATATTTTCGATAGCGGCTTCTCCAACGTTTTTGATGGCGCCAAATCCAAAACGAATTGCAATTTTTTCAAGTGATTGTGAGTTTTCTTCCATTTCAAAACCACGATTGGACTTGTTAATATCTGGTGGAGCAATAATTATACCCATCTTTCGGCTTTCTTCTATACCATCAGAAATTTTGTCGGCATCACCAGATTCGGCGGTCAAAAGAGCGCACATATACTCGACTGGATAATTTGCTTTCATATACGCTGTTCGATATGCGAGCATTCCGTAAGAAGCGGCATGGGCCTTGTTAAACCCGTAGCTGGTAAAAGGTTCGATATAACTAAAAATTTCTTGAGCTTTTTTTTCGGTATAACCATTATTGATACAACCGGAAATAAACTTCTCTTTTTGAGCCGCCATCTCTTCAGGAATTTTCTTACCAATAGCTTTTCTAAATTTATCAACCTCAACCCAATTGTAACCTGCCAATTCAATGGCAGTATACAGACAGTCATCTTGATAAACCAATAATCCATAAGATTTTTTCAAAAATTTTTCCATTTTAGGATCGAAGAAAGTTATTGGTGAACTTCCGTTTTTTCTGGCGATATATTCTGGAATAATAGCCATTGGTCCGGGTCGATATAGTGCTACCATAGCCATTAGATCTTCAATTCGATTTGGTTTTAGTTCTTTGAGCCATTTTGTCATTCCATCGCCGGAAAGTTGGAAAGTACCCATAGTGTCTCCTTTTGATAACATTTCAAATGTTTTTTTGTCATCAAGTGGAATTTTTTTTAAATTAACCTCAATTTTTTTAGTTTTGCGAACATTAACAACAGCTTGACCTAAAAAAGATAAATTTCGAATACCCAAGATATCGAACTTGATTAAACCAACATCTTCACAAGCATGCATTTCGTATTGAGTAATAGTTTTGTCACCACCGGTTTCTAATTGCGTTGGACTATATTCATTGATGGTGGAGGGAGAAATAACAATAGCACAGGCATGAACGCTGATGTGGCGAGCACAACCTTCAATTTGTTTGGCAAAATCTAGAATTTTTTTGGCATCGGGGTTCGAGTTATATAATGTTTTTAATTCAGGAGCAATATTTAGAGCTTTATCAATTGACATTGGAAACCCTTGAGAGCCTTCGGGTATTAATTTACTGATTCGATCACCAACTGCATATTCATAACCCAAAACTCTAGCTGTATCGCGAACAGCATTTTTGGCCATCATTCGACCAAAAGTACAAATCTGGGCAACTGCTTCTTTGCCATATTGATCAGTGATGTGATAGAGCATTTGTTGTCGTTTGTCATCGGCGATGTCAAGATCTATATCTGGGGGTGAAGGTCGATCTTTGTTTAAAAATCGTTCAAATGGAAGCTGATAGATTAACGGGTCGACTGTAGTGATACCCAAAACAAAGGCAACTAAACAACCTGCGGCTGAACCCCTGGTGTTACTTGGTGTATCGTTATTTTCCGCCCATTGGATAAAGTCACGCATAATCAAAAAATAGGCAGCATAACCCTTGTTGTTGATAACATCCATTTCATATTCAAGGCGGTCGGTTATTTCTTGGCTTAGGTTTTTACCATAATGTTCATGGGCTGATTCATAAACGGCCTCGCACAAAACCTCCTCGGCTGTCTTCCCTTTTGGTAGTTTAAATTTAGGGAAATACCATTTGCCCAATTCAATAGTTACATCACATTTATCAGCAATTTTTTGGGTATTTTCTAATGAATCAGGAAAATCGGCAAATTGAGTAGCCATTTCTTCGGGTGACTTTATATAAAAATCAGGAATGTCTACCATACTTAATCTTTTTGAGTCGTTAATGGTAGTTTGGGTGTTGATCATCATCAAAACATCTTGGGCAAAGGCATCGCTTTTCTTAAGATAATGGGCATCGTTGGTGGCAATTAAAGGTATCCCTAATTCTCGACTAATTTTAATAACCCCTTCATTGGCAGTATCTTGCCCTTCAAGACCTGGATGTCGTTGAATTTCTAGATAATAATCGTCTCCAAATAATTTTTGGAAATCTTTGGCTCGAGCCAGAGCTTTATCGTAGTTTTGACTTAATATCAATTGGCCAATTTCTCCTTCGATACAAGCGCTACTACAGATTAAGCCTTCGTGATATTTTTCCAATGTTTCCCAATCAATACGTGGTTTATAGTAGTAACCTTCGATGTTGGCGATACTAATTAACTTCATTAAGTTTTTGTAACCTTGATTGTTTTTGGCAAGAAGGATTAAATGTTGATTGCGACGATTATTGGCTGATTTATCAAAACGACCGTTGGGAGACATGTATAATTCAGATCCAATAATTGGCTTAATATCGGCTTTTTTACAGGCTTTGTAAAATTCAATGGCTCCATACATATTGCCATGGTCGGTGATAGCAATCGAATTCATCCCCATTTCTTTGATGAGCGCAACAAGATTTTTAATCTTACTTAAACCGTCTAGTAATGAATATTCGGTGTGGACATGAAGATGAACAAAAGACATACACTAGTTTATCAAGAATTATAATTAAATCATTTCTTGGAGGGCTTTGATACGTTCTTCTATTGGCGGGTGAGTAGAAAACATACTAGCTAATTTATTCCCCTTAAAGGGGTTGGTGATGTAAAGTGAAGCGGTAGCAGTTGAGGCAGTTTCTAGTTTTGAGCTATCTGATGATATTTTAATGAGAGCATCAATTAAACCTTGAGGTTGACGTGTTAATTTTACTGCCGAGGCATCGGCAAAATATTCTCGTCTTCGTGAAATGGCAAATTGAATAATTTGGGCAATAATGGGTGAAAAAATAATTAAAACGAAACCAATTAAAGTTAAAATACCGCTGTTTCGGTTATTATCATTGTTTCTTCTTAAGAAACTAGTTCTGGTGGCGGTATTGATTAAGATTGACAAACTACCAACAAGCACACTCACAAGTGTCATTAGACGAATGTCATAGTTTTTAATGTGTGACAATTCATGAGCAACGACTGCTTCTAATTCGGTACGATTTAGTTTTGCTAATAGGCCAGTTGTGGCACAAACAACAGCGTGCTGGGGGTCTCGACCACTAGCGAAAGCATTTGGCGCTTCAGAATCGATGACATAAATTTTGGGTGCTGGAGTTTGATTGGCGATACTTAAATTTTCGACAACAGTATAAAAATTAAAAAATTCTTCTCGAGTTACTGGTCGGGCTTGGTTTATTTTTAAAACAATTTGATCACCATAAAAATATCCAGCTAGTGATGAGAATAAAGAGAAAACTAAAGCTATGGCTAAAAAAGAAAAATCAAGATCGAAAGAAACTGATAATAAATAACCTACTGTGACAAAAAAAGCGATAAACAAACTAATAATGCCAGCCGATCTTATTTTATTCTCATTAATTTGAGCATAAATATTTTTCATGGATTGAATCTAAAGATTGACCTTGGGGTCTTTTAGCTCTTCGGTGGTAACCGTAGAATGTGAGTTGTCATCGGGCATGGACAGGCCTTTTTCTTGAGTAAAACCAAAAATACTAGCAACCCAAGCACTAGGTACAGTTACAAGCATAGTATTGTAACTAGCAGTGAGATCAATTAATGTTCGGCGGGCATACATTAATTTGTCAGCAGTGTCTCGGAGTTCGTCCATAAGATTGTTTACTAAACCAGATGATTGAATTTGAGGATTACTCTCGACCATGACTCGGAGAGAACTTAATGCTTTATCCACACTTGCCTGGGCTTTGTCAATCATTTTTGGATCATTACTAGAAATTGCATTGTCAACCATTTTACGAGCACTAGTTAATTCTTCAAAAATTCCCTTTTCGTGTTTCATAAAACCCTTAACTGAATCAACCAGATTTGGAATTAGGTTGGCTTGGCGTTTGAGTTGGTTACCAATTTCTTGAATCGAGGCTTTGATTTGAACCTTAAGAGTACTAAATTTGTTGTAATAATTCATTAAAACTAAAGCTAAAAGAACTGGAACAATTAGAAGATATAGCATTTTATTTTGTTAATTTTTAATGAAATAATTATATCATTTTTGTAAAGAGTAATATTGAATTATCGTTGTTGTGATAAAGAAATAGTTTTGATACAATGTCTACACAAGTAGACCGAGGACTGGTGGTGCAGCGGTCTAGCACATCCGCCTGTCACGCGGAAGATCGTGGGTTCGAATCCCATCCGGTCCGCAACGTAAATTAATCCCCTATTTTAGGGGATTAATTAATCTAATGAAGACTATTGATTTAATGAAGACTATTGATTTAATCTATTTACAATGTTTTTTATAAAGTCTTTAGTTTGTTGACTAACTTCTCTCTTATATTCGATACCAGGGTCATATTCACTTGTCTTAGTTACCTCTGGGTATTTTTCAGGATAATTTAAAACATCTCTTCTACAATCTTGAACTTGAGAATTGACTTCAAGTGATTTTTTATATTCTGATTTTTTAGTATTATATTCACTCATTGCATTAGTCCAATTTTTATATGGAGCCATTATATCCCCTTTTATTTTTATTGAATAATCAATTTTTGGTTCAGGATTATTACTTTCATAAGTTTTCATAATGGTATCTATAATTTTATCGCAAGGATCTTTCATAAAATCATATGCTTTAGTTAGTAGACCATAATAAGTTCGAACTTCATTACCAGTAAAGGTATTCGTATAAACTTCGGCAAAATCCTCCGTCGGTGATGTTTCCCATTTTTGTCCTCGTTTTGGAGTATTAGCTGGGATATTTCTTAGCTGATAAAATTTATTCCATTCCTCGTTTGTCAATTTACTTCCAATGTGATGAGCTAATTCATGAGTTAGGGTTTTTGATAAAAATTCTGTTGAAACATAACAAGTATCTTTGTCTGTTTTTCCACCTAATGCTTGAACAAAGGCTTTGTCTATCTCTGAACAAATCATTTTTGAATTAATATAAATTATGGACATTGATCCATAATTTTGAGAATATAATCCACCACCCGATAAAAATACTGCTGGAAAGGTCGGTATCGAAATTAATCCACTAGGGGTTTTTATTTTTTTATCTGGTGTTATAGCTAAACTGTTAACAACTATAATGGCAACATCCTTTAATAATCTTTTTGGAAATTGCGACTTATATATAACCTGAGTTATAGCATTTTTTACTTCGTCACCTAATGGTGGAGATTTAGCGTAATCTATTTGTCCAATATAAAAATTATAGCCAACATTATCTACTTGTTGAAGTTCAATGGTAGATATTTCTTGCCCAGTAGCTTTTTGATAAATAGTTTTAATTTTAGTAGGAGAAGAACTAGTATTAGAAATCAACTTTCTTATTTGAGATGGATAGTTGGACAGAAGGAATGATATTAATATAAAAAATGAAGCAAGTAAGAGTAATATTAGCAAGAGAAGATTACTGCTTTTTTTTGGTTTTTTAATTTGTTCAAATTCAGGTTGAAGTATATTTATTTCTTCTTCGAGTGATTTTTCTGATATATTCTGGACACTGTTATTGACAGGTTCTACTTCTTTATCGGAATAAACAATATTGTTTAACATACGATAAATAAATATTAGCAAATTAATACAAAGATTACCGACAGTATCCAATTTTTGGATAATTACTTAGTGTTAAATACATTCCAAGTTCGTCCCACACTGTCTGCAAAACCAGTACTATTAAAAAATGATTATTTGATTTTTTGTTTATAGAGAATTTCTAGTGCTTTATTTTTTATTCCAAGTGGATATTTTTTCAAATACTTATCTATTTTTTGCTTATTAAGATTTACAGTGTTCCATTCGGCGGTATTAATAGTTTTTTTACCTAAAACTATTAAATAAATTTCATCCAAAAAAGCTTTTTCAGCTTCAGCTAAATATACATTTTTTACTAAGTTAAACCCAAAAAAAAGTGATGGCTTAATTTGGACATATTCACAAGGAGTATTTAATAACTCTATTTTTTTTGAGTGTCTAGTAGTAGCTAAAGTAATTTTATAGATACCTTGGTTTATAACTCCATATTTAGATAAAGCAC
>CAYSTF010000034.1:0-7576 GCA_964434125.1 uncultured Gammaproteobacteria bacterium | reverse complement strand
AATTCAAATTTGGATGCAAGCTTTTGTCAACATTGGAATGAACTTGGGTATATTGCCTGTAACTGGAATACCTTTGCCGTTTTTATCAGTTGGAGGATCTTCGATTATGACCTTACTTTTTTCTATCGGAATAATTTATTCCTCATAATAGAATACTATCTTGTAAATACGATTTACATTTTGATAATAACAGGATATTCTTAATTATAAATATTCTTTTATTATGAAAATTTTTTCAAAAATATGGTTAATTCTCGTTTTTATTTTAGCGCTTTCTATAGTCTATAAAACAACTCTTACCGCCACAAACGAAGAACTTGGTTTTAGTTCCACTCTTATGTCGGTTGATGCCGAAAACGATTCGTTAACCAATACTACCTTCGGTTATTCTCGAGGAATTGATATTGATAGCCAAAAAAATATTTATGTTGCTGATACCGATTATGATGTTATCAGGTTCTACAATATGAGCAACAGCACTTGGTCAACAATTCTTGGCAGTGGTGGTACTGGTATAGATCAATATAAAGATGTAACTGATATTAAGGTAAAAAATAATAAAATATATACTGTCGATGACTTGTTACACCGAGTTCAAATATATGATACTCAGACCAGTATGTGGACATCATTCGGTAGCCAAGGATCTGGATCAAACCAACTAAAATCCCCAATGGGATTAGCCGTAAATGACCAAGGGGATCTCTATGTCGCCGATTCTGGCAACGATCGAGTTCAAATTTACAATATTGGAACCAGTACTTGGTCATCTATAGGAACTAGTGGCACTGGGTTGGGCCAATTTAGCTGGCCGTGGGGAATTGCTGTTGACGCAGAAAACAACGTATATGTAACCGATATTGACAATAATAATCTTCAAAAATACGATTCAAATACTCATAGTTGGTCAGTTATTGCCGTAGGCGGAACCGGTATAAATCAACTAGAAAACCCAACAGACGTAGATATTGGCCAAGACGGTAAAATATATATTTATGATTTAAGCTCGACTGGATATATAAAAATATTTGATCCTGTAGAAAATACCTGGACTGGTATTGGTACTAGGGGTGATGGCTTGGGTCAATTTATTTTTTCAGACAAAGCTGCCATTGACAGTCAAGGGAACATTTACACCGTCAATGCTTATTCAAGGCGAGTCCAAATTTATAATCCGACTACTAATACCTGGTTAACTTCTGGCAAACAAGGAGAAGACCCCGGAGAGTTGAATTTTCCTCAGGGTATGTCTGTCGACACTAATGGCAATATTTACGTTGCCGACACTCGGAATCAAAGAATTCAAATCTACAATGTTGGTTCTAGTTCTTGGTCAACCATGGGTAGTTCGATTTTTGGTCACACCGCTGGTTGGGGTCTTGGGTATTTTAGTGACCCATACGGAATTGATACAGATGCTGACGGTAATATTTATGTCGCTGATAGCCAAAACCATCGAATTCAAAAATACAATATTGGTACTTCCACCTGGACTTCGTTTCAAAATGATTTTTACCAAGGAACCGAGGTTGGTGACTTAAACTATCCCAAAGACGTAGTTATTGGACCTAATGGTAATATTTATATTGCTGACTCAAATAATCATCGAATTGCAATTTATAGCGCCGGTAGCAGCACTTGGTCTTCATTGGGTACCGAAGGTTATCCATCAACGACCCCTGGTAAATTTGGAGTAATATGGGGAATAGATGTAGCTGACAACGGAGATATCTATGTTGCTGATACTTGGAATAATCGAATTCAGATATACGACGTCAGTGCTGGTACTTGGTTAGCCATGGGAGGAGTCGAAGGATCAGAACTCGGTCAATTTGATTGGCCTGAAGGAATTGATGTTGATTCTTCGGGTAATATTTATGTAGCTGATACTGACAATCATCGAATTCAAAAATACAATGTTGGCACCTCCACCTGGAGCGCTATTGGCAACGAGGGTGAAGGACTAGGCCAATTTAAAAAACCCACTAAAGTTAGAGTTGATTCTTCGGGTAATATTTATGTCCTAGAAAAAGGAAATCATCGTATCCAAAAATTAATTCCACTTCCTTTATATTCAGTCAAATACACTGCCCAAGAAAACGGTTCTATCCAAGGCGATACAACACAGTCGGTCTTTCACGGTCACGATTCGACCAGTGTTGTGGCGGTAGGCAACTCTGGCTACGCGTTTTTAGAGTGGAGTGACGAATCTACCGAAAATCCTCGAATTGATGTCGGGGTAACAGGTAATATTAATGTTTCTGCTGCTTTTACTAATACAAAAACAATTTCAAATCCAAATACTAACGTCTTACGAAGAGAAATTCAAAGCGGAGCTATTACCACTGATGGCGACAATCCAACTAACGGTCAAAATTATATTTTTAATATTAATTACACCTTTCAAACCGGCAATGCTTCTGTCGTCATACCAGCCGAAACCACCGCCACCAAAACCGATGGTGGAGCATTTAACCTAACATCTTGGGTAACAATTGACCAAACTAATGAAACCCAAGACAGTCTAGCCAACTCACTGGCAGCCTTAAAAGTTGGAGTACCCAATATCAACCTTACTTTTTCTCAACCTATTACCATAACCGTCCCCGTTTCGTCATCATATGAAGGGAAAACCCTTGATATTTATACCCAACAAGAGGGTTCTTCCGATTGGACCAAAGAGACCACTTGTTTGGTCATCAACTCCAACTGTACTTTTCAAACTAATCACGCAACAATTTTTGGAGTTGTCAACAATCCTCAAACACAAACTAACAATCCAGCGCCAGTTTTTAACTATATCCCAGATCACAGTTGCCATTCTTCGCGGCCACAATCTATCTCTGACCTCTTCCAAATTGATGCTTCAGCAACTAAGGCTAAAATATTCTTTACTCCCCAAAGTGATACTAATGATTACTTTGTTAGTTTTTCCTCTAAAAACAAGAATGCAGAAGAACACGGAGAAAGGGTTACTTTGCTTAGAGAAGGAGTTCAATCACATACTATTTACAGCTTAAAACCCAATACTATATATTATGTTAAAGTCAGAGGCCAAAATGGTTGTATGCCTGGAGGCTGGAGCACTATTATGAAATTCAAAACAGCTCCAAAAAAATCTAAAAAAATCATTAAATATTATAAATACCTTAAACTATTTAAGCTTTCAAAGTGGGTGATGCAATAAAGTTATTGTCATCTTCTTTTACTATGTTATAATCGACAAGTATGAAATATGCTGTTATTGCCATTTCTGGCACTCAATTTAAAGTCGAAGAAAATCAAAAATTATCAGTCGACAATTTAAACCTTAAAGAAGGAGATAAAAGTGTAGTAGATCAAGTATTACTCACTGTCGACGAAGATAAAATAAAAGTTGGTACTCCTATTGTAAAAGATAGTAAAGTTGAGTTTGAAGTACTAAAAAATTATAAAGGTAAAAAATTAACAGTATTTAAATACAAATCAAAATCTCGTTATCGAAAAACTACTGGTTTTAGACCTCATTTAACTGATATAAAAATTACTAAAATTACATTTTAATTAATTAACTAAAGCACCAAAGCTCTAATTATCTAAATCATGGCACATACAAAATCACAAGGTAAAACCAATCAGAAATCAAATCGACCGGGTCAAAGAAGGGGTGTCAAAAAATTTGGAGGTCAAAAAGCCCAAGTCGGCCAAATTATTGTTCGACAAGTTGGTTCAAGTTTTCATTCTGGATTAGGGACTAAAGTAGGTAAGGATTTTACTATCTACGCTATTAGGCCGGGAATTGTAAAATTTTTCAAAAAATTAGGTAAAAATATCGTTTCTGTTGTCAAGGCTTAGCTCACAGTTGATTTACTTTGACTTAGTTTATTCTCCTTTTTTCACGAGTCTTTTCATAGTATGCTAAATACATGATGAAACAAGTAACTCAAATTCCAACAAACCAACTTGAGCCAAATCCACTTCAACCTCGAGGAATAATTTCACCTGAATCTGTCGCCGAATTAGTAGAGTCAATAAAAGAACATGGAATTCTCGAACCATTAATCATTGCCAAAACCCCAGCCGGATTTCAAATAATAGCCGGTGAACGACGCTGGCGTGCCGCCAGAATTTTAAAATTAGAATACGTACCTGCAATTGTTAAAGAAACCAATCCTCAACAAATGCTAGAAATGGCTATTGTCGAAAATGTTCAAAGAAAGGACCTTAATCCAATTGAACGCGCCAAGGCTTTTTTACGTCTTAAGGATGAATTTCAATTTGATAACCATCAAATCGCTAAAAAAGTTAGCAAAAGTGTTCCTTATGTAATCAATTGTCTTAAACTCTTGACGCTACCAGATGCCCTAAAAGACGGGTTACTTTCTGGACTAATAAGTGAGGGCCATGCGAGGGCCCTGTCAAGCATTGGCGATACTAGGCTTACTATCGAAGCTTACAAAATAGTACTTCGAGAAAAAGCCTCAGTTCGTCGAGCCGAAGATATTGCTCGTCGTATGAGAAAAAAAATAGAGGAGGGGATTGTCCCTATTACCAAAGAAAATATCCCCCAATTTTTAAAATCAAAACTAGATACTATTAGTAGTGATTTTAAGGACTTTTTTGAAGACAAAACAACAAATGTAAAAATAACTCAAACGAATGTTGTTACACAAGTCACTTTTCAATTTAAAGGGACCGTTGATCGTCGCTTCGCCAACCTCAAAGAACTCTATAAAAAAGTCTGCCAAAAAGATTTGACCAATATTAACAACTAGAAAGTTGCTTTGGGTATTAGACCAATCTTTTTAACTGGCCAATACCTAAAAAATGCCTTACCAATCAATAAATCTTTATCTATAGGACCAAACTCTCGACCATCTCTGGAATTTGGTCTATTATCTCCAAAACATAAATATTTATTATCTGGAACCGTAACCTCGACTCCCTCTTGGCAAAATTCTCCTGGACTAGAATAAACCATTTCAGGTAAGAAAGACTGATCTAATTTTTCTCCATTTAAATACACATCACCTTCTTTAACCATTACTCTGTCTCCAGGAAGCCCAATAACTCTCTTTATATATTCACAGCCATCAATTGCACAGGGTTCACCTGCTGGCGCTTTAAAAATTACTACATCACCTCTTTGGGGACTACCAAAACGATAACTAATTTTTTCAGTTAATAAATACTCTTTGTCGACAAAGTTTGGAAACATTGAACTTCCTTTTACCTCGTTTGGTTGGGCTACAAATAAATACAACAAAACAAAAACGGATAAAGCCAAAACGATTGATTGAATAAATTCCAACAAAAAACTTCCAATACTAAATCCTGCCTGTTTATTGTTGTAAATATTTTTCATACTTTTCATTGTAGCTGATATAATTACGAAATACCAGGTTGTTTAGCTCAGTTGGTTAGAGCGCTTCGTTCACATCGAAGAGGTCAGAGGTTCGAGTCCTCCAACAACCACAATGTATAATTTAATCACACACTAAAAATATGAGAGAACAAACATACGACGAATCTCAATTACCACCATCTTTTTCAGCTGAACCTAAAACTATTTTTAGAGGATACATTGAAGATCCTCAAAAACCTGTCGAAATTATTCCGCCAATAAAAGCGAAAGAAGCTATAAATGAAAAATTAGACGAGATTTTATCAAATCCTAATTTCGAAGAAAATAAAAAAAGAAAAATACAAAACATAACCTATGATTGTCTTGAAAAACTAGATCAAAACCAAATCCTTTCCGGTCATGTTCGAGGCATAACTCAAGGTCTTATTCCCGCACTTGTCGAAAAAAGAGAGTGTATAAAAAGCTTTTTTGATCCAAATGCTTTTCTTAAAGGTTTTGATCATGAACCAGATGGTATTAGTGTCAATGATTTTATTTTTCAATCTTTAACACGCAAATGTAAACCGAGTAATTTTAGTCGTCTAATTTATCGATCAAAACAAATGCCAGCAATTGATAGTGTAAAAATACTTCAAAACAGAAAAGACGGAATAACCCTAGGCAGAGAAGTACACTTCAACGCTCTTAGAGAGATGATTCATGATCAAAAAAACGCAGCCCTACCAATAGTTAACGCCATAATTAACTTTTATGAGACGAAAAATAGCTCATTACTTGAAGAAGAACTTAACAAATGGAACGCTAGATATCCCGACGACGACATATCCCCACTACAAGAAATACAAAATTACGAAAAAATTTTTTCAGAAGATAAACAAAATCCTAATTCACCCAAAGTTAGAACCATAGATGTTTTGTACAGACTACAAGAAAACTTATCATTTATTGGATTCGAGCCACCAACCACTCCCGACTTACAATTAAATCAAGCACTAGAGAAAACCAGTGCTAATTTTAGCCACCCGTCAATTGATAGTCTCAAAACTTACGAAAAATCGTTAATTCAACTAAATGAAATATTAATATCCTCAATAGAAAAAAAACAAATAGGAATCGATCCTAGTTATATTGCCACCGCAAATTGGTTAAGAGACAGACAAGGCAAAATTATAGCCGAGCTTCCTTTTGAAGCAATCGAAACATTTTATACTGAAAATACTCTCAAAGAAATTTTAAGATTAATGGAACTAACTGCTAATTCAACTGCATATAACCATCAAGATTTTGAATCTTTTGCGACTAAATACCAAAATGCTAGAACATTTAAAGAAGCTTATAAACTAATTTTTCAGAGGTCTCTTTCTCGTCAACGACAAACAATATCTTATTTCAAAGAAAATGTTTCTAGTGAATATAAGTTTGGTGGTAACCTAACTACTGCAGAATTAGATTCAAACGATAACACCGAAAAACAACTACAATCTCTTGGTGATTTATCCGCCCACAAACCAATAACCAACAAAGGCCGATATCGATATTACGAAGCACTAGGAATGTAAAAAAAACTACAAAAATAAATGACAAATTCTAATTTTTTAACGTTAGTCATTGTGACTTATAACTCTGAACCTGCAATTTTCAAATTATTATCATCAATTGAAAATATTAAAAATCTTATAAAAGAAATTATAATTATTGATAATAATTCGTTAATTTTTGATAAAAACAAAATTCAAAAAATATCTTCAAAAATAAAAATAATTCAAAATAGAAAAAATTATGGATTTGCCAAAGCTGTAAACCAGGGAATAAGGTTAGCCAAGTCCGAATATGTTCTTTTATTAAACCCAGATACTTATTTAATTGACAAGTCTATATTAAATACATTTGAACTGATTTGTAAAGATAAAAAAATTGGAGTAATAGGTGGTAAAATCTTCAACGAAAATAAAAAAAATAAATATACAGCCAACAATAAACCAACATTTTTAACTGGTTTATTCGAATTCACAAATTTAAAAAAAATTTTTCCTAACAATAAATATTCTAAACAGTTTTGGATTGAAAAAAATAAAACAATTAACAAACCGATTACTGTAAGTTCTCTTTGTGGAGCATACCTTTTATTAAGAAAAAAAATTAATAACAAATTAAACTTGTTTAATGAAAAATATTTTTTATATTTTGAAGATATTGATTTTGGGATAAAAATCAACAGATTAGGTTATAAAG
>CAYSTF010000033.1:0-7751 GCA_964434125.1 uncultured Gammaproteobacteria bacterium | reverse complement strand
TATCAATATAATTATTTATTTTATTTATTATAATTATTCTTTTAAGTTTTCCCAAACAATTTTATACACCAGCAAAACGTTCCATAAATGAATACCGACAATTTACTAATAAATTAATCAAATCTGAAATTTTTAATAATATCGATCCCAAATTTAATGTTTTTTGTGCTCGAGAAACTTCTGTTGCCATACTAGGCTGGGAATATCGTTATTTTATGGATATTAATGGTTACAAATCACAAAGCCCCATTGAATATAATCAATCAAATCAACTACTAATAATTCAAGAGAGCTCTAATACTGATAATATCGATTCTTTGAGTTCTTGGGAACTAACAGAATTTGGTCCAAAATCTATTATTAAATCAACCAATATTGATGGTCGAAATATTTTTCTTTACAACAAAAAATATTAATTTACTCAATCATTTTACAGACTTTTTGGTGCCATTTCCAAGCACTATCAACAATTACTTCTAAGTCCTGATATTGGGGTTGCCATTTTAAAATTTCTTGGGCTAGTTTTGAGTCGGCCACCAATTCGGGAGGGTCACCTGGTCGTCTGTCGGCCATTGTTACTTTAAAATCAATTCCAGTCACTTTTTTGGCCATATCGACTACTTCTTTGACCGAAAAACCTCGACCGTTACCCAAGTTAAAACACTGCGACTGGCCCCCATCAAATAAATATTTTAAGGCTAACACATGAGCTGTAGCCAAATCGGTCACATGTATATAATCTCTCACACAAGTACCGTCAGGAGTTGGATAATCATTGCCAAAAACTTTTATGTCTTCTCTTCGACCAATGGCTGCATCTAATACCAAGGGAATTAAATTCGAACTCGAACCAGGCCATTCCCCTGCCTCTGTCTCCAAATCGGCACCACAAGCATTGAAGTACCGCAAAGATACGTATCTAAATCCATAAGCATTGTTGTAATCTCTCAATATATGTTCGACAATTAATTTTGTTTCTCCATAAGGATTGATTGGGTTTTGTGGGTGTTTTTCGTCTATCGGAACATATTGAGGATTACCAAAAGTGGCTGCTGAACTAGAAAAAATAAATTTCTTGACATCGTTTTCTTTCATCACTTCAAACAAATTTAATGTGTTGGCAACATTATTTTTGTAATATTTCTGAGGATCAATTACCGATTCTCCAACAGCCTTAAAAGCGGCAAAATGCAAAACCCCTTCTATCGGATATTTTTTGAATACTTCTCTAATATCAGTGATATTACCCAAATCACCCTCAAAAAATTCACCCCATTTTACTAATTCTTTTTTTCCACTTGATAAATTATCAAATACAACAGTTTTGTATCCTTGTTTAGTTAACTCTTTGTTTATATGGGAGCCAATGTATCCAGCCCCGCCGACGATTAGAATCATATTTAGTTTATTAGATTAATAGATAAATAGATAATTAGTAATTTTAACATCATTGCTAGATCTAAAGCTCTAACGCTCTAACGTACTAACGCACTATTTGTTCCCAAGGAAATTGACCATTTCCAAAATGTCCATAAGCTGCAGTTTTGCCATAGATTGGTCTTTTGAGATCTAGTTTTTCAATGATTCCTTTTACTGATAAATCCATCAAATTCCAAACAAATTTTTCAATTTGCGAGATGTCTTCCTTTTGGGTGCCAAAAAGTTCTATCCCTTTGACTACCGGGTCTCGTTTGCCAATTACATAAGCTAACAAAACTTCACATCTATCTGCCAAATTTTTGGCAACTACATTTTTGGCTAGAAATCTGGCCGCATATGCCGCACTTCTATCTACTTTAGTTGGGTCTTTACCCGAAAAACAACCACCACCAATTCTTCCCATTCCACCATAAGTGTCAACCACAATTTTTCGACCAGTTACTCCAGTATCACTGGCAGGCCCTCCGATTTCCCATCTACCAGTACCATTTAAAATTACTTCATCTATATCCACTATGTTTAAGTTATATTTCTCCAATACAGGCAATACCGCTAATTCATATAAATCGTTTTTAATTTTTTCGTTACTAATTTGTGGATCAAAAGGTTTTGCCAAAATAATTTTGGTAACTTTTTTTGGTTTATCATTTTCATACTCAATTCCAACCTCTGCTTTGCCATCAGGTCTTAAGTAACTCAATTCTCCAAACTGTAATTCATCCATTTTTCGACACAATTCATGTGACAAAGTAATCGGCAACGGCATTAGTTGGGGAGTTTCCTTGCAGGCGTAGCCAAACATCATTCCTTGATCACCAGCACCGTCATTGTCAGCCCCTATAGCGATATCTTTTGATTGTTGGTGAACCAATATTTCGATATCAGAATTATTTGTAAAATTTAATATTTCTTTGTCATAACCAAGTCTTGTAATTACATTTTTGGCTACTTCTCTATAATCGATATTTGAATTGCAAGTAACCTCTCCTGCCATAATTACTTTGTTTACCGTTACCATAGTTTCGAGAGCTACTCGAGCATTTTTATCCAAAGACAAGGCAGTATCAAGAACACCATCAGATATTTGATCACAAATTTTATCTGGATGACCAGCACAAACCGACTCAGAAGCAAATTGAGAATATTTCATTTTTTTCCTTTAATTAATATATAAAGGCTTGTCCCCCGCAGCTGCAGGGCTTGCACCGTGAGTCCGATACTTCGGACCTCGGTTGCTATCTCGACAAATCGAGATCTCTTGACAAACTAAAGATAATATTAAGTTATTTTTTAAAAAAGTCAAAACCCTGTTTTGCTATTTACTAACGCCCTAACGTTCTAACGCTCTAAAGTTCTAACGGTCTAACGCTCTAACGCTCTAATTTTCGCTACTCACTATTTACTTCTTTTATATTCTGGTGTCAATGTTACCAAACCACCAATTAGGCTGTTTATAATTCCCAAAACTCCAGAAATTGTTGACATTAACAACACGCTCTCCGGACTAGCTCCTTGACTAACAAAAAAATATAAATATAACTGTTCTCTAGCCCCAAAACCAGCAATAGAAATAGGTAAAATCAATATCGTTGAAATTACTGGTAAATAAATCAAGATTTCTACAAAGGTTATATTGGTTCCAAAATAATTTCCAATTGTCCACATTTGCCAAATCCACAAAAAATCACTAACCAAGGAAACAACTAAACATTTTAATATCTGAGGTATATTTTTTTTGTCAACCAATTCACTAATATTTTTTAACTTTTGAAAAATTCTAAACTTAAACAACGTGTCTCCTTTTCCCAAAAAAACTAATCCATAAAAAAACAAACACCCTCCCAACACCGCTCCAATTATCAACTTTACTAGAAGAGGAACTTTTATTCCCAAACTACTTGCAAAAAATTGAGATACAAATCCAAACAAAACCAACATCGACATCCCAATAAACCTATCCAACAAAATTGAGGCACCTAATTTTGTTTTTGGAATTTTTGGATATTTTTCGTCAATAATTATCCATTTGAACAAATCACCTGCAGCTGCCGTTGGCACAAATAAACCATAAAAAGATGCCGACCAAATTGATTTTGAAAATATTACAATATCCCTAATTTTTGGTTTTTCTATCAATAACAAACCCCATCTATAAGCTAGTAATATGGTTGAAACAATAGATATCAGTAACCAAAATAATAAATATAATATATTAATCCCCGATAATTGCCGTAATATTAACACTATATCAACTTTTCTAAAAGCAAAATAAATCAAAACAATACTAATAATTAATTTAAAAATTTTCGATTTAAAAATATTTCTTAACATAATCTAAATAGTAGGATAACACGTATAATAAACTCAATAACTTAATGAGTAAAATACTATTAATCAGTCATATTTTTCCACCAGCAATTGATGGTGGCTCAAGAGTAATTTACAAACTTGGTCAACAATTTGAGGCTAGGGGACACGAGACGTTATACCTCTCATCGAATTGCTCTAGCACTGACGATTTTACCAAAAAACATACTCAACGCTCCAATGTTCTAACGCTCCAACGTTCTAACGTTCTAAAGATCCCCATCTACACTTTTCTTCGTAAACCCCTAAAGTTAGTCAACCTGTTTATCCCAAAAAAAACTTATTTACACCAACTTTTAAAAGTTTTCCAAAAAGGTCCAATTTTTAAGTTTTTCCCATTTGTGAGAGCCACCATAAAAATAATTAAGTTTAAACCAGACATTATTGTCGCCGGCCCCTTACCAACCACCATTGTCCTCTACGCCCAATTTTTTAAATTCTTAACTAACGCTCTAACGCACCAACGTTCTAAAGTTCTAATTAATTCTTCTTTCCACCCAACCGACCAAGATTTTCACCAACTTCCCCTTATTAAAGCTCTACAATCTGCTGACTATCTTTGGACACTAACTAATTTTGAATCCGATTATTTTGTTAATAATTTTGATATCAATAGAGGCAAAATAATTCTTGCTGGCAACGGTGTCGATTCCAATTTTTTAATTTCCAACACTCCAAAATTTCAATGTTCTAAAGTGCTAATGCGCCAAAGTGCCAATGTACCAGAGCACCAGAGTACTAATATCCTCTTCATCGGTTCTCTTTCTGCCCACAAACGTGTCGATTTACTTATTAAGGCTTTTTCTTTTTTACTAAAATCTAAAGCTCTAAAATTAACCATTGCTGGTCAAAAAACCCTATTCTATTCTAAAATAAAAAATATCTATGATTCACTTGAACCCCAAATCAAATCTCAAATAAAATTTATTTTTAATTTTCCTCAAAAAAAACTTAGTAGGCTTATCGATAATTGTACTTTTTTAGTATTACCTTCAATTCAAGAAAGTTTTGGTTTGGTTTTGATTGAAGCGTGGGCACGAGGCAAACCCGTAATTGTTTCTGACATTCCATCCTTGTCGGAATTGGTAAACCAAACTCAGGGAGGTTTAATTTTTAAACAAGACAACCAACTAGACTTACAAACAAAATTAAACCAGTTAATCAACTCTCCAAAACTTTGTTATCAATACGGGCAAAACGGTTTGAAATATGTTAAAACTAATTACACATGGAAAAAAGTAAGTCAAAAAATATCCCAAAACCTAAAATTATCTTGACACTACTAATTGTTGTTTTTGTTGTTTTTTTGATTTCGTTTTTTGTTAACAAAAGAAAATTATCCCCAAAAGAAGTTAGAGCAATTGTCAACAATTACAATTACTATTTAGAAGTGGCCAAAACTCCCAGACAAAGACAAGTTGGCTTGTCAAACCGTGAATCACTTTGTACCAATTGTGGCATGTTGTTTATTTTCCCAAGACAAAAAATTCATACTTTTTGGATGAAAGACACATTCATACCATTAGATATGATTTGGTTAGACAAAGATTTTAAAGTAGTCAAAATCGCTACAGTTTTAGAAACAAACTCTGAAAAACTTTACGCCAACAAAAATAAAGCCAAATATGTAATCGAACTAAACGCCAACGAAGTCTTTAAACGAGACTTAAAAATTGGAGACACCATCCAAATCCCCGATTTCAATGAATAAAGAATTGTCTCCAACCAATTTTTCTATTATTATCCCAAACTACAACGGTAGTAATTTCGTTTCAGAATGTCTAAATTCACTAATTAAATCTATTACTAATTGCCCCAAATCTAAATTTGAATTAATATTTGTCGACAACGGCTCAAAAGATAACAGTGTTGAAGTTGCTAAAAAAATAACTAACGAAAATCCTGTATTAGACGCCAAATACTTAATCCTCGACACTAATTATGGTTTTGCTGGAGCAGTCAATCGGGGGATAAACAAAGCCAAATATCCATGGGTAGTGGTGCTAAATAATGATTTGACAATGGAACCAAACTGGTTTCAACTTATTTCAAGTGTTATTTCTCAAAATCAAGATCAAAAAATTGTTACTTTTTTTGGTACTGTCTTGACCAAGGACGGTACTAAATTTGAATCTCAAGGTTTAGATTTTAAAATTCAAGGTAAGTGCCTCAATATCTCCAACGGCCAACCGTTTTCAGCTAAAGCTCTAAAGCACTATAATTCTAACGCTCTAGTTTGGGGTGCCTCAGCCTCTCTTATTGTTTACCAAAAAGAAATTGTCCAAAAAACTGGCCTATTTGACGAAGATTTTTTTGCCTACGAAGAAGATGTTGATTTAGCCCTTAGGCTTAATAAGTTAGGCTACAAAACCCTCTATGTCCCAAAAGCAATTTCCTATCATCTTGGTGGTGGTACTAGCAACAAGATGGGTAATTTTCGCACTCGTATGGATACCAAAAATTGGATTTATTTAATCATCAAAAATTATTCGTCAACTGAATTTTGGAAAAATTTTGGCGCAATTTTTGTCGAAAGATTAAGAAATTTATCTGGATTAATAAAAACTACAATTAGAAAATATCGATTTTTGTCTTTTTTTTATTTACCCTACGACATTATAAAAACGTATGGTGAAGTAGTAATAAAATTACCCAAAATGCTTCTTAAACGTCGTCAATTTCAAAAACTGTTAAAATCAACTTAATTAATCATTTATTAACCAAAGTTCTAAAGTACTAAAGCTCTAACGCTCTATTATATGATTATCGGCATCGATATCTCCACCATTTGCTACCAAACAGGAGTCAGTAATTACACTCTAAACTTAGTCCGACATTTGATAAGAAACGATTCCAAAAATCAATATAAATTATTTTTTTCTTCACTTCGTCAACCGCTACCACCAGAGGTAAAAGAATTTTCTAGCCATCCCAATGTTACTCTCCATCACTTTCGTCTTCCCCCAACTCTACTTGAGATATTATGGAATCAATTAAGATTGTTTCCAATAGAGCTATTTATTGGTAGATGTGATATTTTCCACACTTCAGATTGGACTCAACCGCCAACTTTTAAAGCAAAAACAATTGCCACAATTCACGACTTGACTCCCTTTTTATATCCTCAATGGCATCATCAAAAAGTAATCAAAGCACACAAAAATAAAATGAAGTGGGCCAGTAAAAAATGTGCTCATTTTATTTGTGTTTCTCAAAATACTCAAAAAGATTTGCTTAAATTATTCCCATCAATCAGACCAGAAAAAACTTCTGTCATCTACGAAGCCGCCGAAAATAAATATGGCCAATTTTTAAAATTATCCACCAATATCCAACAAAAGAAAAAAGAAATTATCAAAAAACAATACGGACTTGATAATTTTGTATTGGCCCAAGGTACTCGTGAACCACGAAAAAACCTTGATAGGCTAGTTCAGGCATTTATTAACTTCAAAAACAAATATCCAAAATCTCTAGTCGAATTGGCAATCAGTGGAAAATATGGCTGGGGAAAAGATATCACCAACCCTCCTTCTTTTGTAAAAATATTAGGGTTTATTCCCGAAAAAGACATGGTCGCCCTACACGCTTCGGCAATTTGTCTGGCATATCCCTCGCTTTATGAAGGATTTGGTTTACCTTTAGTCAAATCACTAAAAGTTGGCACTCCAATTATTACGAGCGATGTTTCTTCGATGCCAGAAATTGTTAATAAATGCGCCATATTAGTCGACCCGACTTCGATTACTCAAATTACCAACGCCCTTGAAAAGATGCTTCATTCCCAAAAACTTCGGCAAAAATTAAGTCAAGACGGAATAGTCCAATCTCAAAAATTTACTTGGACCAAAACTGCCACTCAAACCCTCAAAGTTTATAATCAAGTTAATAATTTATCAAAAATCTAGAGCACTAAAGTTCTAACGCTCTATAGCTCTAATAAA
>CAYSTF010000032.1:0-7789 GCA_964434125.1 uncultured Gammaproteobacteria bacterium | reverse complement strand
GGTTATTATATTACACAAGTTAAAATTTTGCACTAAGCAAATTAAACTTAAATTATTTTGATTAACAATATGTTTTACTGTAAGCAATGAATAAATACTTGACAATGTGTATCTTTGTGATATTATAAGACTATATTCGAAAATTTATTCTAATATATAAGCAATATTTAGGCTATAAATTTTGTCGAAATCGCACACAGGTAGGAACCAGCGCAAGTTGGTTTACTATAAAAAAAATAAGGATAAGGAGGTATTTGTTCTCGTCGGGATTCCAATTCTTAATAAGGAGGAATTTGTCTATCGATTAAGAAAGAAGAAAATAAAAAATCCGGCGTCAAAATGTAGTGTTGTGTAAATAAATATTCAAAACTCTAAAGTTAGGAGGGAAAAACGTGTTCTATAGTAGCCACATGGCAAAGGACCATGGTTAGGCTGAAACTACCAAGACACCAACTCTGCCTGACCTAGGCATGGAGAAAACAAAATGACACAGCCTCAAGTTGGCCACATGGTTGCGGACCATGGTTAGGTAATGGTAGCCTTGAAATAGAGATCTAAGTCCTGGCTTTTTTTGACCAGAGCATTCTTGATTTTCAAGGTTCATATAAAAAGGGTGGTCAAAGGGTAATTTTGACATATAAACTAGAAGATTCTCCACCACAACCACCCTTATCCTTTTTGTCCTGCCGCCGGGAGATTGTTTGTGTCTACAAAACACAATTTATAACAATCATTTATCTTCTCCCGGCGGCTTTTCTTTTGGAAAAATTATATTTTGATGATCTTGGCATCGGGCAAAATATTAGCAGACTCTAAGTCAGCGGTAGTAAAAATTGTTTGATAGTTTTTACAAATTTTTACCACTAGTTGCTGGTGTTCTGAGTCAAGTTCGGAAAAAATATCATCAAGCAAAAGAATTGGTTTGTCGTGATAAGTTTCTTCTAAAAAATTTATTTGGGCCAATCTTAGGGCTAATACTGCCAATCTTTGTTGTCCCCGACTTCCCCAAAAAGCCAAGTTCTTGTCGCTGGCTAAAAAAACTGAATTGTCGAAACTAAAATCGTCACGGTGTGGTCCTAATTGGGTGTACCCCCGATTTAAATCAATTTTATAATTATTTTTCAATTTATCTTCGTTTAAAATTGATGGTCGATAATTGATACTAAGTGTGTTTATTTGAGAATCGGAGTGATTACTAAAAAAATAATTAACTGATTTTACAAAAGAAATTCTAAAATCATGAATAATTTTGGAATTTTTGATTAAGACTTGATCCCAATAAAAAAGATCATTTTGGGAGACTAAATTTTGCTTAATTTGATCAAGTAATTCATTTCTATGTTTTAGGGCTTTGTTGTATTGAGAAATGGCCGAAGAATAACGCCACTCAGTATGCGAAAATATTTCATCCAAAAAATCACGACGACGAGTCGGTGAACCAGTGACCAAACGAATATCTTCAGGCTGGAAAACTACATTTTTGATAATACCGAGATATTTTTTCCGGGGTTTAACAACTTTTTGAATTAAAAATTTTCTTGAGATTGTGCTACCGAAAGACTTGGGGTCTTTGGATATCCTAACTTCTATTTCGGTTGTGTCTTTTTGATTGTCAATCAATTTTGCTCTAACGGAAGAAAAATAACTATTCCAATTGATTAGTTTTGACTGAGATGAAGAACGAAAACTTTTGCCTGATGACAGAAAAAAAATTGCTTCTAAAATATTAGTTTTACCAGAACCATTTGGGCCTAAAATTAGATTAAAATTTGGTCCAAATTCAAAGATTTGATTTTGATATGAGCGAAAATTTTGAAGAAGAAGTTTCCCAAGATACACAGAAGTAGTATAGCAAAATGGAATTAAGACTATTTTCTCGTGGTTAAAAAATCAAAAATATACTGTTGGGCTTGTTCTAAGTTTTGATAAGTTCTTAACTGGAAATTAGGGGTATTTTGAGAGCTAATACCCGAAATCATACGACTAAGTCGGGGGCGAATGTCTTCCTGAACTAGACACAAAATTGGTGTTTCATTTAAGCCTAGTCTAGGCTTAAGAATTGCATGTTCAATTTCCATCCCCACACCATGACTTGGACCATTTACTAAGGCAACAAGATGGGTGGCTTGATCAACCCAATTAATATCTTGATTATAAACATCACTATCGGATGGTGGATTGGCCTTTAATTGCTCAATCGTTTTACCTGATCTTCTGGCAACAATTTCTTCTTTTTCATCGATATTTCTAGCAGCAACATGTTCACTGGGGACATCTGCTCCGTTTTGGATCATATATTGAACCAACTTCCACGCAAATTCAGGATCAGGTTCTGGGGCACCATTCATCGAACCAGAATAATAAATTTTTAGGTTTTCAAATGGTTTTGACATAATTTCTTAGTCCAGCGGGTTGGAGTTGAACCAACCTACGACAGTTTTACAGACTGTTGCCTAACCGCCCGGCTCCCGCTGGTTTGAACGTGTATGATTATAACAAAAAAACAACCTTGATTTAACTCTTATTTTTAACGCCTTAACTTTCTTCGTGTTTATTGTCTAATTCCGTCGTTACTAGATTAATGTTGCTTTAGAGTGTTTTGAGTATAAGTCAAATTGATTATTAATAATATGATTTTGACTACTTGCTTAAGTAATAATAGAAATAATACTATAGGTATAGATGCAAGAAAGGTTGGGGTTAAGAATCCCAGATTTAGAAACCAAAAATAGAGCAGTCAATCCAAGTACTGGGTCTTTGATGCCACATAGTGTGTCGAGACACTTAGATCATGGCCAGGACGTTTTTAGAAATAATGGAAATAAATTTGGACAAGGGACCTTGTTCCCGCCACATATTAGATCGGGTGATATTACAAGAATTGAGCGTCGAGTGGCATCAGAATATTATAGATTCAGACAAGGTTATAAAACTAAAATATTAAGTTGTAAGAATGCTGGTGGAGCCGACCGAATTACGATGGAATTAAACCAATTTGGGGTGGAGATAGTAGGTTCTTTTGTTAGGAGAAAAGGGTTGTGTACTGTTTTTCCCGAAGAGAACAAAGTTGTTGAATAATTTTGGTATTATTTCTTATGATAAAAATAATTTCTTGGAATGTAGCAGGGATAAGGGCTGGAATTAAAAAAGGTCTATGGCAAAAAATGAAAGAAATAAACGCAGATATTTATTGTTTTCAAGAAACAAAAGCCAAGATGGAACAAATTGAAATTGGATTGGATTATCCTAATGAATATAAAAGTTATTGGAATCCAGCAAACAAGGCTGGTTATAGTGGGGTGGCAACTTTTTCAAAAATGGAGCCAAAAAACGTAATTGTTGGAGATAGGGATAATGACTGGGACGATGAAGGCAGAGTAATTATTACCAAATTTGACGAATTTAGCTTGATTAATGTTTATTTTCCAAACGGAAAAAGAGATAAGGGTAGATTGAATTATAAAATGAACTTTTACGAATATTTTTTAAAATATATAAACCAATTGAGGGAAAATGGAGAAAAAGTAATATTTTGTGGCGATGTAAATACAGCACACAAAGAAATTGATTTGGCTAGGCCAAAAGAAAATTCAAACACATCTGGGTTTCTGGAAATTGAGAGAAAATGGATTGATAAATTGGAAGAAAATGGATGGGTTGATACATTTAGAATATTTAATCAAGAAGGCGGAAATTATAGTTGGTGGGATCAAATAACTAAAGCGAGGGAAAGAAATGTGGGTTGGAGAATTGATTATTTTTTTGTTGATAAATCGCTAAAAAAAAGGTTAAAATCGGCTTTTATAATGCCAGAAATATTTGGTTCGGACCATTGTCCAGTGGGAATAGAGATAGAGCTTTAGAACGTTAGAGCTTTAATTAAAACAAAAAGTATTTTGTCCCCTCTTTTTTGAGCCAGAGGTTGTTAGACTTACAATTAAGATCGTAAGTTGCTAATTCATTCCAAAAAACAGACGAGTGATTTTTTATTTTTAAATGATTTAGTTCGTGAAGTAAAATATGTCGAAATTTATCAATCGGGAAAAAAATTATTTGCCAATTAAAATTTAAATTACCACGCGAAGAACAAGATCCAAAACGAGATGATTGGTTTCTCACAGTTATCTGATTATATTCAAATTTATATTTTTGTCGAAGAGAGTCTAGTTCTTTATTAATAAGGCTTAAGGCTAATGGTCGAAGTTTTTTTTCTAAAACTATTTTGATATGGTTATTAGTATCTTTTGATATATTTACATAGATTTTATTATCAAAAGTAGAAACAATAACTGAATCCCTTTGAGTTTTGATGAATTGGAGATGGTAATCATTACCCAAAATTACTAATTTTTTTAAATTTTTAAACATCTTTTTTACTGGAACTTTATGTGAATGTGTGATAATCCAGTTTTGGTTATTTTTAATAAATCGATTGACAATAAACTCTGGCGTTAGCTGAGGGCATGACACAATAAAAGATTTAGAGGTTTTAAGTTTTAATCTAAGACTTGAGATCGGTTTTCTAACAATTGAATAAGAATATTTTTTTTCACCCAAATAAATTGTTGCCATGTTACCTATTTTAAAGCAAAAATGATATATTTATCTTATGAAGGTTGTGTATATTGGAGCAGATCATAGAGGTTATAACTTAAAAGATAAAATTGTTTCGGATCTGAGAGAAAAGGATTGGATAGTAACTGATTTGAGTAAAAAAAATGACCTAAATGATGATTATCCTGATATTTCAGTAGATGTAGCCGAGAAGGTAATAAAGGAAAAGGCGTTGGGAATCTTGATTTGTGGATCAGGAGCAGGCGTAACAATAACTGCAAATAAGGTTTATGGAATAAGGGCGGCATTGGCAATGAATAAAAAACAAGCCAGAAAAATTCGAGAGGATGACGATGTTAATGTTTTGTGTTTATCGACTGATTTTGTAAATGATGAGGATAATTTGGAAATTGTAAATGAGTTTTTGGAAGCAATTTTTATGACCGAAGAAAGATTTATCAGAAGGATTAATAAAATTAAAGAATATGAAAAACTTAAGATCAGTTGAGGAAATAAATTCAGATGTAAGCGTAATTTTGAGAATGGACACAGATTTGCCAATTGATGATGGCAAGATTCTAGATAATAGTAGGCTTAAAAAAAGTGTCCCAACAATTAGATATTTGTTGGAAAAGAATTGCAAAATTGCAATAGTTGGTCACTTAGGTAGGCCAAAAGGTTTTGATGAAAAATTGTCACTAAAACCAGTGTATTTGGAGTTGATACAGTTATTAGAGACCGAGGGGCAAGATACAATCCCAAGTGTGTTTATTGATGATATAAAAAACGAAGAAAAAATATCGCAAGCATTGGAAAATAATCAGATAATATTTATTGAGAATATTAGATTTTGGGATGAAGAAGAAAAAGGTGAAATTAATCTTTTTGAAATAATTAAAAAATTCATGACGGTTTATGTAAACGATGCTTTTGCAGTAGCACATCGAAAAAGTGCATCAATAGTACTACATCGAGACATGGATACTTATTATGGTTTAAGTTTTGTCGAAGAGGTAGAAAAAATTAGAATGATTTTAGAAAAAAAAGAAAAACCAATAACCGTTATTTTGGGAGGAGCTAAGGAAGACAAATTAAAGTACTTAACAGAGTTAGAAAAAATTGCTGACAATATTTTGGTGGGAGGAAAGCTTCCTAAGCTTATCAGTCTGCCAGTTAATCAGCCTATCAGTAATAAAGTTATAGTAGCAAAATTAAGGGAAGACGGAATGGATTTGAGTGATGACGATATTAAAAAATTCACTGAAATAATAAGTAGTTCAAAAACAATAATTTGGAGCGGTGCTATGGGATTTTATGAACACGTAAATTCTCGTGAAGGGACTGAAAAAATTGCGATGGCGGTGGCAAATGCAGATGCAAATAAAATAATTGCTGGTGGAGACACTGGGGCATCGATTAAAAATTTAAGTCTGGGAGATAAAATAGATTTTGTTTGTTCTGGTGGTGGGGTAATGTTGGAAATGTTAGTAAAAGAAGATTTACCAGCGTGGAATTAGTTTAGAACTTTAGTGCTTTAGAACTTTAGTGCTTTAGTCTATTATTAGACTATGAAAGAAAATAAAAAAATAAAAATAGGAATTAATGGATTTGGAAGAATTGGGAGTGTTGTATTAAGAGCGATATTAATGGAAAAATATGATGTTGAGGTGGCAGCAATAAATACGATTAAGTTTGAGATGGAGACTTTTGCGATGCAGTTTAAATATGATTCAGTTTATGGTCGGTTTCCAGCCAAAATTGGATTTCAAGATCCAAAAAAAGCAGGCGAGATTGGACGACTAGAAGTTGGAGATACAATTATCCCCTTTTTGAGCGAAATGAATCCGGCACAAATTAGATGGCGAGATTATGGGGTTGACGTAGTGTTGGAGTGTACTGGGGCGTTTACCGATAACAAAGCCTTGGGTCATATTAAAGGAGGAGCAAAAAAGGTAATTATTTCAGCTCCAGCAAAAGATGCTAAAATTCCAACTTATATATTGGGAGTAAATGATAATGAATATAATAATGAAAACCTAATATCTAATGGCTCTTGTACCACCAATTGCGTTGCTCCGATTGTTAAATTAATAGATCAAAAAATTGGCTTTCAAGAAGGGACCTTAACAACAATTCATGCTTATACGACTAACCAAAATATTGTTGATGGTAGTGGTAAAGATCCAAGAAGGGCAAGGGCTGCTGCCGTCAATATTGTGCCAACTTCAACGGGAGCAGCGGAAGCGGTAATCGCCTGTTATCCTGAAGTTAAAGGAAGATTCGGAGGAACCGCCATTAGAGTTCCAGTAATTTGTGGGAGCTATTCTGATTTAACATTTAAATTAGTGAGAAAAACGACTGTTGAGGAAATTAATTTACTATTTGCTGAAGCTAGTCTAACCCCAGAACTAGTTAGTAAACTAAAAGTTTCTTACGAACCTTTGGTATCTTCGGATATTTTAGGAAACAGTGCCTCTTGTATTATTGATACTCGCATGACTAAGGTAATTTCTGATGATATGGTTAGTATTGGGGCTTGGTATGACAATGAATATGGCTACAGTTGTCGTCTAATTGAAAATGCTATTGCGATATGCAAATAATCCCGACAATTTTGGAAAAAAATTTTGCTCAAGCTGAGAAAAATATTTTATTGGCTAAAAATTTTTTTAGGTGGATTCAAATTGATGTAATTGATGGGTATTTTTCTTTTGGGAAAACATTTGAATTGGAATTGGCTAACAAGATAGACCAAACAGAAAATGTTTTATGGGAGGTTCATTTGATGGTTAAAGAGCCAAAAAATTGGATTAAAAAATGTGACCATATTGGTGCTAGTCGAATAACTGGACAAGTTGAAATGATGTCGGATATAAATTATTTTGTCAAAACAGTAAAAGACATTGGAGCTGAGGCTGGATTGGCATATGATATAAATACTGAAATTAAGGAAATACCCCAAGACACTGATGTAATATTACTTTTGGCCCGACAAACAGGTTTCGAACCAAAACCATTTAATGGTTCAATTTATAAAAAAATTAAAACATTAGTGGACATTAGAAAAGAAAAGGGGCTTAATTTTAAAATTGGTGTCGACGGAGGAATAAATGAAGAAAATATTGGCCAATTAAAGAATAGTGGAGTTGAGATTGCTTATTGCGGAGGAGCAATATTTAATGGTATTGTTGAAAACAATATTAAAAAAATAAAATATGCTAGCGAAAACTAATAA
>CAYSTF010000031.1:0-8221 GCA_964434125.1 uncultured Gammaproteobacteria bacterium | reverse complement strand
CTATGGAGAGCGGATCGCCGCCAGCCGCTTCCACCGCTGGTGGACTCCGATTGCCTGGGCTTTCACCATGCTGTTCGTCGGCTGCGGATGGATCCTGTTCTTCTACCCGGTCCCGGAAGCACTGCAGATGATGAATCGTCTCGAGATTATCAATTTTTCTGGCTATACCCTCGATGAAAAGTTTCATATTGCCAAAAATTATTTAATAAAAAAAGAACTATCTGCCAACGGTCTTAATCCAAAGCAGATTGTTGATATCAAAGATGAAACACTAAAATATATTATTGAAAAATATACTCGAGAGGCAGGAGTTCGTAGTCTAGAAAGAACTATCGCCTCACTATTTAGAAAAGTTGCTAAAAAAATTGTTTCACAGAAAATATCAAAAGTTAATTTAAACAATCAGGTTTTACTTAAAAAAATGTTAGGACCAGAAAAATTTAATGCTACTCTCAAAAGCAAAAAGGACGAAGTGGGTGTTTCGACTGGATTGGCTTGGACCTCGGTTGGTGGCGACATTTTATTTATTGAAGTCAACATTATGCCGGGCAAGGGCCAATTGATATTAACCGGTAAATTAGGCTCAGTTATGAAAGAATCCTGTCAGGCTGCTTTATCATATGTAAGAAGTCAATCAGAAAAATTTGGTATAAAACAAAATTTTCATAAAATTGATATTCATATCCATGTTCCTGAGGGGGCTACTCCAAAAGATGGCCCTTCAGCTGGTGGTGCGATTACAACAGCCCTAATTTCGGCCCTAAAAAATACTGCCATTCCAAAAGAAATTGGCATGACTGGTGAAATTACATTGCGTGGAAATATTTTAGAAATTGGTGGTCTAAAAGAAAAGTCAATTGCTGCCCACCGTGCCGGACTTAAAACCATCTTTATTCCCAAAGACAATCAAAAATCTTTAGTCGAAATTCCTAAGGAAGTCAAACGAGATATAAAATTTATCCCAGTCTCTCACTATTCAGAAATCTATCAAAAAATTTTTTCCATCAAAAAATACTAACCCTAACAATATTGTCATCGAACATAATTTTTATTGGTTTATATATAATATTCTCACTGCTGGATATTTATTATCGATTTCATTTAACCTAGTCTCTACTTTTTTGTTTTTTGGTTTCTTAACCTCAAAATCAGTCTTATCCTTTACTAAACAAAACATTCTTTATTCGTAAAATTTTCTTTCGTGAGCAGATCATAACATTACATTTTATCTACTGTTTCAATTCCCAACAAATCAAGCCCAGTTTCGATCACACTCGCTGTAGTCTGGGTCAAAAACAACCTAAATACCTCACTGTTTACTCCGATTATTCTATTTTGGGCATAAAATTCATTATATTTTCGTGCAACTCCTAAAATATATTCTGCAATAACCGATGGTGAAAATCGCTCAGACGCCTCAATAATTTTTTCTTCAAATTTATAAAATTCTTTTAGTAAACCAATCTCTTCTAAATTAAATTTATCTGGATTAGCGTTTATGTTTTTAGTTTCTTTAATTTGTGTTTTTGAAAGTACACTTTTACATCTGGCATAGGTGTATTGCAAATAAGGACCAGAATCTCCATCAAGACTCATTATTTTGTCCCAATCAAAAATAATATCTTTTTTTGGGTCACTTACTAAATCGCTAAATTTTACCGCCCCAATCGCAACTTTTCTAATCATTTCATTTTTTTCTGATGCTGACAGTTTTTTTGCCACACTAGTTTTATTAGCAATCTTTTCGGCTTCTTTAGACGCTTTTTCGATTACGTCTGACAGGTGAATCGTCTCACCTTTTCTAGTGGAAAATTTTCCAGTAGACCATCTTATTAATCCATGAGCGATATGTACAAATTTTGTTTTAGGAGCCCAACCCATCATTTCTACGGTTTTAAATACTTGTTTAAAATGTAATTGCTGATCAGCTCCTACTTCGTAGACAATCAAATCAGGGTTCCATTGTTCCAAACGATATTTAATTGTGGCCATATCACGGGTGAAATAAGTCGTAGTTCCGTTAGATTTTTGCAACATTGCTGGGGGAATATTTGTTCTCTCGGGTTGAGGGGTTGATGATGAGTCAAATTCTACAATTATAGCTCCTTCACTTTTCTTTGTTATTTTTTTATCAATAATTTTTTTTGTAATATCGGGAAGCATTTTTTCATAAAAACTTTCACCATGAACGAAGTCAATATGTACTCCCAACATTTGGTAAACCCTTTCAAACTCTAACATTGATATATCTACACATTTTTGCCAAATATTCCTCGCTTCTTTGTCTCCCTGCTCTAGTTTTGCAAACCAATCCCGGCCCTCTTCTATTAAAGTCTCGTCTTTTTCTGCTTCCGAATGAAAAGTAACGTAAAGTTTTTCCAAATCATTGATTGTTAACCTGTCGAGCTCTATTTTTGAATCTTGAATCTTAAATCTTGAATCGTTATTTATGGCATGTCTAATAGCTGTTACAAGTTTTCCGTATTGTGTTCCCCAGTCACCGAGATGATTGTCTCCTATGCAATTCCATCCTAAAATTTTATAGATATTATAAATTGATTGGCCAATATTTGTCGATCTTAAATGTCCAATCCCAAACGGTTTAGCAATGTTTGGCGCTGAATAATCAATCACCATTGTTTTGTCCTTACCGTAATCGTTCAATTTGTTTCTAAATTCTACTTCGTAATTAATGATTTCTGCTTGTTTTATTAAATATTCTGGTTTCAGGTAAAAATTAATAAACCCTGCTCCAGCTACCTCTATTTTTTTTATTAACTGACTATCTGACAAACTTATAGACTGAGACACTAAATTAGCCAATTCTCTTGGATTTTTCCCTTCCTGCTTAGCCAAAACCATGGCAATATTGGTTGAATAATCTCCAAAATTTATATCAGATGGATGTTCAATTTTAATTTCCTCTTTATTTATATTAACCCCCAACTGTTTTACAGATTCAAAAATAACATGTTTTAAATCGTCTATTATTTTCATTTCAAAAAACTTTCGATCCAACTGGTAAATCTTGATCAGGAATTAACAAACTTACTATTTCGGTAAGCTCCCCTTGGCCATCCGTAGCTTCAGCGGAGGAGGCAAAAATCATTGCCTCCGATAATTCACCCATAATTTTTCTAGGGGTTATATTGGTTACAAACACAGTTTTTTTGTCAATTAAATCCATTGGGGAATACCACTTTTTTATACCAGAAAATACCGTTCGAAATTTTTCTTCTCCAAAATCTACTTGCAATCTAAGTAGTTTTTCTGACCCTTCAACATCTATCGCTTCTTTAATTTCGCCAATCAAAAATTCGACCCTGGCAAAATCTTCATATTTAATTTGATCCATGGCTAATTTTAACAAAATATTAGTAATATTACCCTATCTCACTTGATTTTAATTTAAAATAATTCTATTCTCTAATAAGTAAAAGTTATTTTTTTTAATTATAAATGAATTCGAACAAGCAAAAGGGCGTAGCTCAATTAGCTGTCGTTGCCGTAATGGCTTTTTTGGTTTTAGGTTTACCATTAGCAACTAATTTGGTTCAACAGAATCAGGAAAACAGAATTTCTGCTTACTATCAATTAGGTCAACCGTGTCGGCTAACCTCATCTTGTCAACCCCCATTAATCTGTTCAAATAATGTTTGTAAAAAAGGGGTAGAGCGAACTGGTAATCAGGGACTAAATCAAAGCTGTAACAAGGAAAGCGACTGTCTGTCACCTTATGTTTGCTATCCTTTTAACGTCCCTGGTGTTTGTAAAGTCAGAAGCGGTGGAGAATGCACTAGCTCTACAGACTGTTATGCTAACCATTATTGTAGTCGTAAAAATAATCACTGTAAGGATAAAAATGAGTACAATCTCCCTGATTACTCAGTCGAAGGATTAAGTCTTGAATCAATATTACGTGGGCCAACCCCAACCAAAATAACCACCAAGAAACCGACTGCCACGCCTATCAGAAAACCAACTATTACCCCAACTCGAAGACCAACTTCCACCCCAACCAAGAGGCCGACCGCCACTCCAACCAAGAGACCAACTATTACCCCAACTCGAAGACCAACTTCCACCCCAACCAATAGACCAACTGCTACCCCAACTAAGGTTCAGATCGCGAATGGCGTTTGTGGTACCTCTCACAACAAAACTACTAGTACTAAACCAGCCACTGGTTTGTGTTCTACAAATTATGGCGGTTCAGTAGTGGCCGGATCTGTTTCAGACAAATCTAAATCTTACGTTTGGAGTTGTTGGGGTAAAAATGGTGGAACCGCTGTTTCTTGTTGGACATTTGCTCCGATAGTTCCAACCAGTAGACCAACCGCCACCCCAACCCGAAGACCAACCGCCACCCCAACTCGAAGACCGACTGCCACCCCAACCCCAAAACCAATTGCTGTCTATGGTAAATGTGGTTATTCAAGAAACACTTGTTCAAGTGGATCATTTGTTGACTCAACAGATACTAGTACGTTATATGTCTGGAGATGTTTAGGTAAAAATGGGGGAACTAGTGTTAGTTGTTCCTCTAGAAAATCTGGTTCAATCAATACCATAAATTAATCTAGGAAAGGTAAACAAAAAACAATAGGGATTTTTTACTATTTGTGATATTCTATTGTTGTCTCCCCGTTAACAATTTAATTCATATTATGGACATTGATACATCAATTTTTAAATCTTATGACATTCGTGGAATTTACCCGAATCAAGCCGACGAAAACTTGGCCGAAAAAATTGGTCGTGGGTTTGCAAAATATTTAAACTTCCCCAAAAAAGTAATTGTCGCTCGTGACGGCCGAATATCTGGGGAATCAATGAAAAATGCCTTAATTATGGGATTAAATAAAGTAGGTGTTGATGTTGTTGATATTGATTTGGCTTCAACTGATATGTTTTATTATGCTTGTCAAACCCGAGATTTACCTGGCGTATCAGTGACTGCTAGTCATAATCCTAAAGAATATACGGGATTTAAAATGGTCAAAAAAATTCCCGAACTATTATCTGGAGACGCTGGGATTAAAGAAATAAAAGAATATATCCTCGCCGACGAATTACCCTCTGACAGTGCTATTTTGGGAAAAATAGAAAAACTAGATATTATAGATGAATTTATTGACTATGTTTTAAGCCTTGTTGATTCTACAAAGTTTAAAAAATTAAAAATTGTTGCCGATCCTGCCAACGGGATGGTTGGGCCAATTTTAGAAAAACTAGGTCAAAAAATTCCTGCGATTGAGTTTGTCCCTCTATACTGGGAAGTCGATGGTAATTTTCCAAACCATGGTGGTGATCCGCTTTTAGAAATAAACCGAACAGGTACCCAGCAGTTTGTTGTTGACCAAAAAGCTGATTTAGGTGTTATGTTTGATCCAGACGGTGATCGTTTTTTTACTATTGATAGTCGTGGTAATTTTATTTCTGGAGATTTTTTAACCGCTCTATTGTCAACACATTTCTTAAAGAGGTATCCTGGATGTACCATTATTTATGATATCCGGGCTTCAAAAGCTGTTAGAGAAATCGTCACCGCCAATGGCGGTCGCCCATTAGCAAACCGTGTTGGTCATACTCATATTAAAGCCAGAATGAAAGCTGAAAACGCTTTTTTTGGGGGAGAAATTTCTGGTCATTATTATTTTAAAGATTTTTATCTTTGTGATAGTGGCGCAGTAAGTTTGGTCTATTTATTAGAATTCTTGTCTACTTCAGAAAAATCTTTAGATACTATGGTCGACGAATTAAACTCTAAATATTTTATTTCTGGTGAGATCAATAATAAAGTTGTTGACAGTGCTAAAGTAATTTCAGAAATTGAATCAATCTATGGTCCCACAGCTTTAGCCCCAATCGACAGAATGGATGGTGTTACTTTTGAAATGGGGGATTGGCGCTTCAATGTTCGTTCTTCGAACACCGAACCCTTACTTCGTCTTAATCTCGAAGCTGATTCAAAAGAACTTATGGAACAAAAACGAGACGAGGTTTTGGCAATTATTACCAAGTAGCTTATGCCAAAAGAGTTACCACAACCTGAACAACAGGCACAAAAATTAACTCCAGAACAATTTAGCCGTGTTTGTGATAGTCTTGTTGATTATCAAGTCTCACCAGACCTATTTGTTTACGTAAACGAATCACTTGAAGATAATCGCTTAGTGGTATTTCTTCTTACCCATCAAAGTTATTTTGATATTGAAATATGTCGCCAAAACTGTGAAAAAATAAACCAATCATCCGAAAAACCTGTAAGTTCATATTTAATGTACTCATTTCCAGCAGTCGGTAAAAACATAGGTGGTCTTTTGTTAGAAAGAAAAGAAGTTTACGACAAATGTCATTTAAATATGCTTGGGATTGTTAGGCCTTCAGATTTTTATGATGAAAAATATAAACCACAAATAACCCCAGAAATGGTTTTTGCTTCTGACGTAAATAAAAAATTATATAACGATAAAACTAGCCAAGGGGGGTGTGTTTCATTTATCCCCTTTGAAGCTACACTACATAGTGGTCGAGTTAACCAAAAGACTGGAGACATAAATGGGATGAAAGAAGTAACTGATAATCTTTTATTAATTCAAGCAATCAGACAAAAAGCTATAATTGTCCCTTATGGAATTGACGGTTCTTATAAAATTGTCGACCCTAATGAACATAAATTAAGCAACTCTTTTAAAGAAGCTGTTTTTCTTAGAAATCCCCCCAAAATTGTAATTGCAAAAGCGGGTCAACCGATGGATTTATCGTTACCAAAATATCAAGGGAAATCAACTCGGGAACTGTATCATCAAGCCACCCTAGAAGTTGCCAGGTTAGTTTCTCGTCAAGCACAAGGCGATTATCGAAAATATATAGCTGTATAATCAAATATATGTATTCTCCTTCACAAATAATTCTTGATAAATATGCTGATGTGTTGGTTAAATTTGCCTTGAATAGCGGAAAAGGTGTCAAACCTGGAGAGGTCGTTTTTCTCCAAGTCCCAGAGGGTGCAAAACCACTTCTAAAATCTCTCCAGCGCTCAGTATTAAAAAGTAAAGCCCATCCAATTATTCAATACTTACCAGATGAAATGTCTAAAGATTTTTTTGAATTAGCTAGTGAAGACCAACTCAAGTTTTTCCCTGCCATATTTATGAAAAGCAGAGTTAGGCAGGCAGACCATTTTTTAATGGTATTGGCTGAGACAAATTATCACGAGCTTGAAGGTATAGACCCTCGACTAATAATGGAACGAAATATTGTTTTCAAACCTTACAAAGATTGGCGTGACAACAAGGAAAATCGAGGTAAACTAACCTGGACCATCGGTCTGTTTCCAACTCCAGCAATGGCCGCAGAAGCTCATTTAACTTTGCACCAAGCTTGGGATCAAGTGATTAAAGCCTGTTTTTTAAACTATCAAGATCCAGTAAAAAAATGGCAAAGAATCCAGCTTAATTCAGAAAAAATTCGTCAGAAATTAAACAAACTTCAAATTGTTCAAGTAAACATTAGGTCCAAAAATACAGATTTAAATATTACTATTGGTCAAAACCGTCAATGGCTCGGTGGTGGAGGTCGAAATATTCCTAGTTTTGAAATTTTTACTTCTCCCGATTGGCGCGGGACTAATGGTTACATTTATTTTGATCAACCGCTTTACCGCCAAGGTAACCTAATAAAAAATATTAAATTAACTTTTAAAGATGGTTTAGTTGTAAAGTCTGAAGCCGGTTACGGGGAGAAATATCTTCAAGAACTAATAAAAACTCCCAATAGTGACAAAATAGGTGAGTTTTCACTAACAGACAAACGTTTTTCTAAAATAAATAAATTTATGGCCGAAACTTTATATGATGAAAATTATGGTGGTCAGTTTGGTAATACCCACATAGCTCTTGGAGCCTCTTACAAAGACACTTATAATGGAAAAATAAATAAATTGTCATCCAAAGATTGGGATGAACTAGGATTTAATGATTCTCCTGTTCACACTGACATTATCGCTACTTCCAATCGAGTTGTCACTGCCACTCTAAAATCCGGCAAGATAATAACTCTCTATCAGGACGGTCAGTTCCAAATTTAAAATCTAACCAAATTTAAATTTATTCTTTAGTTTCTTCTAGGGCCTTAATATCCTTATTCTTTTTTACTTTCTTAGCTTTAGCTTGTGTAATTTTCATAGCTGGAGCTTTTATATCTTTAGTCAAAAGTA
>CAYSTF010000030.1:0-8243 GCA_964434125.1 uncultured Gammaproteobacteria bacterium | reverse complement strand
GAATATAAATTAACCAAAAACTATTTCCCTCCATAGTATAAGGATACTATAAAAAGTTACTTTGTGGATTATTTTAGAATTGCATAAATTCGTCGCTTGCCAGAGCCTGCTGATTCTTCCTTGATTATTTCAAATATTCCTAAGTCCGAAGTGTTGGATACATGAGGACCGGTACAGACTTCTTTTGAAAAGAAATAGTCTTTATTTCCAACAGTATATACACTCACAACTTCGGGATATTTATTACTAAAAAAAGCAATAGCATCTTGTTTTTGGGCTTCAACAAAAGGCATTGTCTCTTTGGTTACTTCTAGTTTTTCTTTAATTTTGTCATTAACTATATCTGTTATTTCTTTTATTTGGCCATCAGTCAATTTTTTATCATAAGAAAAATCAAAACGGAGTCTTTCTGAAGTGATATTTGACCCTGATTGTTGGACATGATTACCAAGTGTAAGGCGCAAAGCAGTATGGAGTAGGTGTGTGGCGGTGTGATATTTGGTAATAATTTCTGAATTATCTGCTAGCCCTGATTTAAATTTGCCAGCAGACAAAGTTTGTGACTGCTTAATGTGGTCTAATCTACACCTTTCAAAACCTTCAATATCAAAAGAAATGTTATTTTTTTTAAGTTCCTCTTGAATAAGTTCTACAGGAAAACCAAAACTCTCATATAATGTAAAACCTTCTTGACAAGTAATACTGTGTTTACTGCTAATTAATTTATTAATTTCATTTAATCCTCTGTCGAGAGTTTTACGAAATTTATTTTCCTCAGTTTCTAGTATTGAAATTATTTTATCTTTATTTTGATCCAATTCTGGGTAAATACCAGCATAATTATGTTGATTATCTAAAACAGACTTAGCAATTTGAGAAATAAAATTAACGTCAATACCAATGATTTTTCCTTGACGAATAGCTCGTCTAATCAAACGACGCAAAACATAACCGACTTCTTTATTGGACGGTTCTACACCATCAGCAATGATAAAAACAGCACTACGGACATGATCAGCAATTATACGAATTGGTTTTTTGTAATCTTCGTTAGAATATAATTTACCTGACAATCTCTCTATTTCTTTAATGATAGGTTGCCAAATGTCGGTTAAGTAATCATCTGTAAAACCACTCCAAACAGCAACGTTGCGTTCGACACCGTAACCGGTATCAACGTTTTTTTGTGCTAGTAGTTCATATTCACCACTAACGGTTTTGTTATATTGCATAAATACATCATTACCAATCTCAACAATTCTCTCCGTTTTACAACCAATTTCAAAATCTATTGGACCATCTTGGGGTGTGAGATCGATAAATATTTCAGTATCTGGACCACAAGGACCCGTAACACTGGCAGGACCCCACCAATTATCTTTTTTTGGTAAATAATGAATCCTTTCCTCTGGAATTCCTTGTTTTAACCATAAATCATGAGACTCAATATCTTTTGGAGCATTATTGTCGCCGGCAAAACAAGTAACATGGATTTGCTCAATTTTATAATTTAAATGCTTAGTTAGAAGCTCAAAACTCCATGGAATCATTTCATTTTTAAAATAATCCCCTAAAGACCAATTCCCCAACATTTCAAAAAAAGTATGATGAAACTTATCGCCTACCTCTTCAATATCCCCTGTTCTAACGCATTTTTGAACATCAACTAATCGTTTACCTAATGGATGGGTTTGGCCTAAAAGATATGGTACTAATGGATGCATTCCAGCTGAAATAAAAAGAGTACTTGGATCATTTTCGGGAATCAAACTGGCAGAGGGAATTTCGGCATGATTTTTTGAGATAAAAAAATTGATAAAAATATCTTTAAGTTGACGTGCTTTCATAAGAGAGATTATAACATCGGTCAGTTAGAACTTCAGTTTACCAACTAATTGAAAAAATTATTTTTTAGGTTTAATAAATGTTTTTGGAACTGATTTCTTGGGTTTAACAAAAATAGGGGTAATTTCTTGTTTGGATGGGGTGGTTGTCGAAGTGGCTAATATCTTTTTGGGTAAAGTTTTTGGTTTTGTTATATTTTCTTTTGCTGCTGGATTTTTATTTGTGCTAGTTTTGACCAAATTATCAAAATAATCTTTTATTTTTTGAAATAATTTTTCGAAAACTTCTGTTTTATTGTTTTTGTAAATTATTATGGCAATAATTGCTCCGATAACCGCACCACAGAGAAGTCCAAAAATAAATCCTGAATTTGGACCACACTCGCAATCATGGTTATAGAAATCGCAAGACTTATTCATCTTTTTTTTCTTTTTTATCAAATAAATTATTAAAAAGACTAAATCCATTTTTAAAACCCATAACAAATTCAGATATTGAACTGATCGGTTTGGCTACAGAACTAGTTATATTTTGGGTATCATCTAAAATTTTGTTTGTTTTAGTGAGAGTTGTTTTAAGTTCTTTAAAAATTTTTATTAACCAGATACCTGAAGCTACTATTGTGGCAGTAATAAATATTAAACTTGAGATAACGACAATTTGTGTAATATCCATATGGTTCAGTATAGACTATTTTGGTATTAGAGTGAAGATTTAATTACTTTGCTGACTACGGTTGATTTCCCGTTTTGCGAAATAGACTCAATAATTATATTATTGTCTCCAGAATTTAAATTAATTTTCTTTTGGAAAACACCGTTTACGTCAACCAGGATCAAATCATCGTTAATTCTGACAGTAGACTCAGAATCGGTCACACCACTAATTTCAACGACGGAACTTGACACTGTCGCCTCAAGGGGCCAGATTACTTCTAATTTTGGTGGTTGGTGAAATTTAATGTACTCTGAAGTTAAATAAATTAAAAAAAATAATACTACTAAAAGTAGTGAAACAGAAAAAGTAAACTTAGGAGTAAATGAAAATAATAATGATTTTTTATTTTTAGTTTTTCTTTTTTGATCAAAATCGCGTCGAAAAAGAGCTAAGACATCTGACCCATTTAATCCCAGATAATCACCATAGTCTTTGATAATTAAAGAGCAATAGGGTTCTTGTGGAAAAGAATTAACATCCTCATTTTCAATAGCTTCAAGATATTTTATTGGCACTTTAATTTTTTTGGAGATATCTGACAATTCCCATTCTTTGTCGAGGCGAGTATTTTTGAGGAGAGAAGAAGCACAAAACATAAATTTTATTCAACAATATCTTGTGGACTATTATGTTCAATTAAAATATCTCTTGGTTTTGACCCATTAGAAGGACCAACAATTCCGGCTTGTTCTAATTGATCTAATACTCTAGCCGCCCTGGCATAACCCAGTTTAAGTCGGCGTTGCATTAAAGAAGAAGAGGCTTTACCAGACTCTCTAACTAATTCGACAGCAGCATCAAACAGGGGGTCACGATCATCGTCGGCCTGAAATGTCTTTGATGACCCATGTCCAGACGAAACAGGCAAGGTTGTTATCCCATCATCATACTGGGTTGTCTGTTGATTTTTTAGAGTTTCTATTAAATTGTTTAATTCTTTATCAGAAACAAAACAACCTTGGACACGAACTGGTTTTGCTAATTCAGGTGGTAAATAAAGCATATCTCCCCTACCTAATAATTTTTCAGCACCAGGAGTATCCAAAACTACCCGTGAATCCATAACCGAGGCCACCGCAAAAGAAATTCTTGAAGGAATATTGGCTTTTATTAAACCAGTAATGACGTTAACGGATGGTCGCTGAGTGGCTAAAACTAAATGAATCCCAACTGCTCGAGCCATTTGGGCTAGACGACAAACATTGTCTTCAACTTCTGAAGGAGAAAATAACATAATTTCAGCCAATTCATCTATAAAAATAATAATGTAGTGCATTTGTTGAAAACCAGACAGGTTGTTGTACCCTTCAATATTTTTTACTCCAACTTCAGTGAATTTTTTATAACGGTTTTCCATCTCAGTTACAGCCCATTTTAGTGCTGATAGAACCTTTTCTGGTTCAACTATAACTGGGGTTAATAAGTGAGGAATGCCGTTGTATGGTGTTAACTCAACCCGTTTTGGATCAACCATAATCATTCTTACTTCTTGAGGAGAAGCCCTAAATAATATACTGGCAATCCATGAATTGATACAAACAGACTTACCAGAACCAGTTTGACCAGCAATCAGGACATGTGGCATTTTGGTTATGTCGGCAACTTTGGCGTGACCAGCAACATCTAAGCCCAATGGAACAGTAATTTTATTTTTGGCATTTTTCATAGCATCAGCTTCAAGCATCTGACGAATTGGAACTACTTCAAGAGAGCGATTAGGAACTTCGATACCGACTCGGTCTCGGCCAGGAATAGGGGCTTCAACTCTGATCATGCCTCCAGGAGCAGCTAAAGCCATGGCCAAGTCATTGCTAAGACTCATTATTTTGGCTAATTTAGTACCAAGTGCAACTTCAAGAGCATATTGAGTAACCGCAGGGCTTTCATTAAACTCAGCAACTCTAGCAGTGATGCCAAATGACTCAAGAGTTTGCTCAATAATTTGGGCATTTTTTCGAATATCTCCCCTATCGGCTTTAGGACCGGGAGTATTATCAAAAATATCAATTGATGGATATTGCCACACCGGATAATTGGAGACATCTAAGGTATTGTTACTTGGTATTAATGAATTATTGACAACTGGTTTGTTTAGGACAGGCGGAATATTAACAACATTTAAATCGTCTTTTTCCTTTTTATTTGGAAAATTATTATTTTCCATGGGTAATTGAGATTGATAAATTTTTTGTTTGTTTAAAGCTTTTTCTTTTATATTTTTAACATTACCAATTGTATATTTTTTGATTACTTTAAAGACGCTAGTAAAAAATTTAAGCACTTGGGCCAAAGTAGTATCAAACAAAATAACAAAACCAACAATAAACAAAAAAACAAAAATAAAAATACTTATAATCTGACTGTTAAAGGCAACTGCAAGTTGAAGTGAAAGAAAGGTACCAATAACCCCTTGTTTAAATAGACTGATTAAAGAAATAAACATTATTAAAAAACCCAAAAATACATTTAAATCTTTCAATGGACTTTTAACTTTGGCGAACAAAAAGGCAGTTAAAAAAAGTAAAAAAGAAACAAGAACTGCACCAAAACCAAAATATTTATCTAATAATTGATTAATTGCTAAAGGAATTGGGCCGGTTTGAAGAAATGAAAAAACAGAGACTATTGTTAAAATTAAAAAAAATATAAAAAAGATGGTTTGAATTGTTTCAGGTTTTAACCTTAGACGAGGAATTATCTTTTTTTTCTTTCGACCACGTTTAGCCATAAACTAGTATATAGTATTTATTTTCTAATATCGAATTTCTAATTTCTAAACAATTTTTTCAAAGAAAGAATCAAGAGAAATATTTTGACTTTTTTCTTGATTTCGTTTTTTAGATTCAACACTACCGTTTTCAAGACTTCTTTTACTTATTACTAATCTTGTGGGAATACCAATAATATCGGCGTCAGCGAATTTGGTCCCTGCGGTTATATCTTGGCGATCATCATATAAAACTTCGATATTTTTATCTAATAATTTTTGGTATAGATTTTCAGCTTTGGATTTTATTGTCTCATCATGAAGATCAAGAGCGACTAAATGAATTTGATATGGTGAAATTGTCTCTGGCCAGATAATCCCCTTGTCATCGTGAAGACATTCAACAATTGCACCCATAGTCCGTGAAGGTCCGAGACCATAACAACCCATTTCCACAATTTTTTCTTGACCATTTTTGTCTGAATAACAAAAGTTAAAAGCCTTAGAATATTTGTTTCTTAATTTAAAAATATTTCCAACCTCAATGGCTTTAACTGTTTTTAGGTCACCACTTCCACACTCTGGACAGGTTTTTTGGATATCAATAATTTCTTTATTAACGGCTAGTTTACATTTTTCACATAAATAAATAGTATCTTCGCCGTTGGCACATAAGGTTTGAAATTCATGAGAATATTGGCTGAAACTGCCACCAGACGCAAAGGTTAATACGGTTATATCGCCAATACCTAGCCGTTGATAAATTTTATAATACGCTTGTTTTACAATTTCATAATAACGATTTAAATCTTCTTCATCAGCATGGAAAGAATAAAGATCTTTCATATTAAATTCCCGACCTCGAAGCAAACCAGATTTTGCTCGTGCTTCGTTTCTGAATTTGTTTTGTATCTGGTAAACATAAAAAGGGAGGTCACGATATGAAAATATATATTTTTGAGCCAGTGGGGTAACTACTTCTTCATGGGTTGGATTAAGAACTAAATTAGTGCCTCCTTGACCCTTAAGATGAAAAAGAACGTCCATAGTGTGGCGACCAGTGGTGACCCAACTTTCTTCTTGAGTCATGGTGGGCATTAATATTTCTTGGCCACCGATTTTGTTCATTTCTTCTCTAATAATGTTTTGAATTTTTGTCAAAACCCTTAACCCTAGTGGTAAATAATTGTAAACACCAGAAATTTCTTTTTGGATAAAGCCCCCTTGGGTTAATAATTTGGCATTTATACTATCCGCATCAGCAGGAATTGATTTAGAAGTTCTCCCAAATAGTTGTGAGTATCTCATTGCCTATTATAACTTATTTTTATACCTCAATTACTAATGGTAAAACCATTGGTTGGCGGCCAGTTTTTTGATAAATAATTTCTTCGATGTAACCTTGAAGTTCTTCTCTAATAAAATCAAAATTAGCAGGAGTGCTAGTAACTTGGTTGAATTTATCCCTAATTTCTTGTTTTAAAAAGTCTATCAAGTCAGTATTTTCTTTCATAAAAACAAAACCACGACTTAGAACTACTGGTTCTTTTTCTAGTTTTCCACTTTCCTTATTGACCAATAAAACAACTGAAAACATACCATCTTGGGCGAGTAGTTTACGATCACGAAGGACAGTAGTACCAACATCGCCGATACCAAAACCGTCAATTAATACTTTTCGAATCGGAATATGAAATTTAGTATCATAAGTCAAATTGCTATAAAAAGTAGCAGTACCATCAAAATCAGGCATAATTACTTGATCTTCAGTGTAGCCAAGTTTTTTGGCCATTCCTTGATAACTTTTTAAGTGTCTGTAGTTACCACCAATAGGTAATAAAAATTTTGGTTTGACTAAATTGATTAATAAAGCATGTTCTTTTTGATAACCATGGCCAGATACATGAAGTTCCTCTTTTTCACCATAGACAACCTCAGCTCCCATTTTGGAGAGAACATCTATCATGGTATAGATATTGGATGTCGTCCCGGGAATATAATCTGGAGACGAAAAAATTACTTTGTCGCCTGATTTTATTTTTATTCGATGTTTACCCATAACCATTTTACTAAGTGCAGAATCTGGTTGACCAGCAAAGCCAGCAACTAAGAAAATAAGTTTATTTTCGGGAAAATTTTTGGCTCTTTCTGGAGGAATAATGTCAGAATCGGTAAGAGTAAGATATTTTAATTCTTTGGCTATATTTATTGCCTTGTCAACGGAAAAACCAACTATAACTATTTTTCGACCAACTCCCTTAGCATATTCAATAGCTTGAGACCAACGAATAATATTACTGGAAATTGAGGTGACGAATACTCTGCCCTTAGCGGAAACTATTTCCTCCTTGAAGTGTTGAGCAATTGAACTTTCTGAAGGAGAAAAACCTTCGTGGTCAGAGCCTAAACTATCCGACATTAAAGCCAAAACATTTTTTTCCCCAACTCTGGCAATATGGGCTAAATCAGCGCCCTTGCCATCGAGTGGGAACATATCAAACTTAAAATCACTGCCATGATAAAAAATACCAATTGGGGTGGTGATAGCAAAATGAAAAGTATCAGGGATAGAATGAGTTACCCTAATTGGATCAACATTAAAAACTCCTTTTTGAATAGCAACATTGTCTTCATAAACAGTTAAATTGGCTCTAATGTTTACTTCGGTGAGACGAGACTCAATAAAAGCAGCGGCTAAACGAGGAGCAAAAACAGGAATATTGTTACCCAAAATGGGTAAGATAAAACGGATTGCACCGATATGGTCTTCATGACCATGTGTTATAAATATACCTAATATACGGTCCTTTTTATCTTCTAAATAATGAGTATCGGGAATTTGAAGATCGACGCCAAAAGCGTCTTCTTCAGGGAAACCAACTCCACAGTCAACAATAATAATTTGGCTTTTTGAAGTATCACCATTTGGAATAAATTCGTAAACGAACATATTTTGGGTAACATCTCCAAAACC
>CAYSTF010000029.1:0-8296 GCA_964434125.1 uncultured Gammaproteobacteria bacterium | reverse complement strand
AAAATAAAATATGCTAGCGAAAACTAATAAAATAATTAAAAAAGTTGCAATTTTTGGCGATGCTGAGGCAAAAAAAACTGACCAACACTTTATTGATGCCTACAATACAGCCAAATTGTTAGCCCAAAATGGATACACCATAATAAATGGTGGCGGCGGCGGAATAATGTTGGCCGCAACACTAGGGGCTAAAGCAGGAGAAGGAAAAGTAGAAATTGTAGTATTAGACCCAAAAAAGAAACCTGATAATTTTGAGGGTTATAACAAAGAAAACCATGATTTGGCAGATAAAATCTACTCAACCCCAAATTACCCTGAGAGACTTAATAAATTAATTGAGGTTGGAGAGGCATTTGTAATATTCAATGGTGGTGTGGGGACCTTGTCAGAAATTGGCTTAAGTTGGCAAATGGCAAAATTTGATTTTGGACACCATGAACCTTTAATTTTTTTTGGAGAACAAATGAATAGTGTTGTTGAAGAGCTGGTAAAAACTCTAAACTACGATCCTTTAGAAAAAAAATTGTATGAAATTGTGCTGACACCAGAAGATGTATTAAAAACCATTCAAAAAAGAAAAGGTGATGGGTTGATTGAAAAAAAAAGCTTAATAGGCAAACTAATCGATTTTTTTAAATAACTATTTGCGGTTGAGAATTTTGTTTTATTATAAGAGGAACAACTGTGGTATCAATAATTTTTGTCTTAGTAACAGTTAAATTGACTATTTCTGATTTTGAGGTCTCTACAGACCAGTTTTGATCAAAAATAAAATTTCCAAGCGAATAATATATCGGTTTGCCATTATATATTTCTTTTTGTTGAAGTACGTGGGGATGGTGTCCGTGGATAATATCACCACCAGCATCGATTATTTGGTGGGCTAAATCTATACGCCATTTTTCGGCAGTTGGAAGATATTCGTTCCCCCAGTGGATAGATACTATTAACCAATCAACTTGAGAATCGTATTTATGTATTAAGCTAACTATTGTTTCTGGTTTCAATTTTGGATTAGTGATAAAATCAAAACCCAAAAACCCAAAAACTATTCCATTAATATTTTTTTTGAGAAATTCAGAATCAGAAAGGTGTGAATAAAAATAACCGACTTGAAATTCGTCTAAAAAATTTTTAGTTTGAGAAAAACCATCAGTTCCATAATTAAAAATATGATTATTGGCAAGGTTAAGGATAAATTTGTTTTTATAAAGTTGGGGTAAAAATCTAGTATCACCACAAAAAGTAAAGGTTCCGGTTTCACCTTTTGGGCAATTTTTTATTATCGGGCTTTCTAGGTTGGCTAAATTAAAATCATTTTTTTGCAAAATATAGCTAATTTTTTGGAAACTCCACGAAAAATCGTTTTTTGACCTGGCGATAGAAGTAATATGTCGACCTAAACCCAAATCCCCCATCAAACCAAAAGTCGCGGTTTTTATCAGACTGGGAGTTGGCGAGGGATAACTAGTTACAACAAAAGAAACGGGCTCGGGTTTGTGAGCGTTATTTTTATATTTTGGATAGAAACTCAATATAATTGAGATAGTCAAGCTTATTAAAAAAAATACAAACAAAGATTTAGTTTTCATTAAATAATTTAATAAAGATTTTTTGATAAACTAGAAACACATGAGATTGAAGTTAACATTACTATTAATAATATCAAGTATTTCGCTTAGTGGCTGTTCATTGGTGGCAAGAAAATCGGCAATTGAGATTAATAGCTACCCTGTAGCTAAAGTTTTTTTAGATGGAAAAGAAGTCGGGATGACGCCATATAAAAACAGATCTCTCTCTCCTAAAGAAGTGGAAGTCAAATTGATGACGAACGATAACGAGTGGTCAAAAAAAATTAAACTTCAAAACAATATTAGTACTGTGGTCGACTGGGAGTTTGGTAAAGACGACCAAACTAGTGGCGGGTATGTGCTTTACTTAGAAAAGACTGGTGATAAAAACAAGGCGGGAATAATGATAAATACTAACCCAGGGAAAAGTACCGTAGTTATTGATAATGAAGTAAAAGGTCTTTCTCCAATTAGAATTAGTAATATTGGAGAGGGCGATAAACACCTAACGTTAAGTTTCCCTAATCACAAAGCAATTGATATTTTTATGAAATCAGTGTTGGAGTATCAATTAGTGGTAGATGCGGTATTACCAGAAGAAATGGTTGTTGTTAAAGAAGAAGAAGAAAAGGATACAGATATTGTTAGTCAAATAAATAACCCTTCAACTGTTAATGTAAAAATTAAACAAACAGAAACTGGTTGGTTAAGAGTAAGAGAGACTAGCTCAAGTGTGGCCAAAGAAATTGATAAGGTCTACCCAGAGGAATCATATCCATTGGTTTCTGAAAAAAAAGATTGGTATGAAATAGATTTAGGAAATGGTAAAAAGGGTTGGATTTCTGCTAGTTACGGCGAGAAAAGTGAACAAATAAACTAAAAAATAGTAAAAATATTCCCAAAAACACGTAAAATTTTTGAGAACTATTGAGAAAAAGAGAAACCATGCCCAAGACAAAACTAAAAAACCAATAAATTAAAGCTATTGAACGACGACTCCAACCACGATTTAAAAGTTGATGATGAAAGTGTTGACCATCACCAAGATAAATTGGTTGATGTTTGATTAATCTTCTAATAATCGTAATTATTCCGTCTATCATCGGGATACCTAATAACAATATTAATGTTGCCAACTTGGCTCCAGATAAAATTGCCAGAACTGCCAAAAAAAATCCAGCCAAACTTTTACCACTGTACCCAGGCATAATACTTTGTGGAAAAAAATTAAAAGGTAAAAACCCGAGATACGCACCACAAACAGCTCCAGAAAGAATAATTAATGGCCACTGGGTAATATCAGACGAATATTTAAGGCCAAGAATTCCAATAAAAATAGCTGATATTGCAGTAAAACCAGGGAGTTGACCGTCAACGCCAGTAGCCCAACCGACAATATTCATACACCACACAATCCACACAACGGCTAAAATATCAGAAATTACCCAAATGCTGTGGGGTCCTAATAAATTAAAATTAATTTTAATAAAAGACAAATCAATAACTCCTGGCCCAAAGGGATTGGAAATATAAGCGATACCAATACCGGTGCCAACCACAATAATTGCGGTAATCAAGTTCGTTATAAGGCGAATTTTGGGACTAACATCTTTTATATCGTCCCAAACTCCAACAATTAAACTAAAAAACGCTGCAAAAATAATGCCGAGTAAATGCTTGTCGAGGGGCAAAAATAACAAACAAGTAAAGACAATGGCGATAAAAATGGGGATTCCCCCGCCCCTGGGAACAGCACTAATAGCGGTGGCATTGTGAGTTTTTTTATTTTTTACTACTGGGTTTTCAATCCAACCTCGACGAATAAAAAAATTTCTAACTATAGGAGTAAGAATGATTGAAAAAAAGAAAGCGACCAAGATTGAAAGAAAAAACCTTATCATATCTAAACAACTAAATAGATTATTTTAAGTAGAGTGATTAAAAAGAAAAACGAAACTATAAGTGAGGTGTAAATAAGAAGCTGTGACAGTAGTGGATTTTTTTGGGAATAACCGATTGCAAACAAATGATTAACCAAAAATAAAACGATCGAAAGGGTGGGAATTATGAAAAGAGATGAAGCAGAGGCTAATTGTGATTCACCCCAAGGTAGAGAATAATATAAAGGTACTTGTTGAGGTAAATTCCCAAATTGCCAAATTAGAATCACTAACTGTAAAACTAAAAAAATTAAACTCCAACGAAAAAACTTGCTATTAAAACTCTGTTGCCAAAATTGACCTAAACTTGCGACTGGTTTAAAAATGTTTTGTAAAATTGACATGTGAAGTTGGAGGTTTTTTATTGTTTATTGGCTTTTTTTTGGGTAGTTTTGTAGTCTAGCCCCCTACCTAAAAACAAACGGGTGTGTGACTGAAGCCCCGGTAAAACAGACATTGTTAAAGTTGCGATTGGCATAAAGGGCCATTGAAATATATTTTTAACTATATTAAAAAACCCTTTTTTTTGCCTTTCAGGTCGAAGTTTCCAGTCTAGAATTATTAAGGTAGCTAAAGGGATTAGACAAATTGTTAGAATAATGTTTGAAATTCTAGGAAGATTATAACCAAAAGTTGTTTGAAAAAATTTTGGATTTAACATTACTGGCAATGAAGTCCCCAAGGTTAAAATAAACCAATTACTTGACCAAATTAAATGGGTTTGAATAAGTTTAAAAATTCTTAATGAACGAGTAAGTAAAGAAATTTCCGGGTGATTACGCGCTTGCTCAATGGCATAAGGGATATCGATGGCTCCCCAAGCGTGTCGAATACATTGACTATAACGATTTTTTAGAGCAGAAAAGTAATTTTTACCATCTGGAGCATCAACTATTGTTGGTAAAAAGATTGGTTCAACAGCTGCTTTCCCCCCAGTGGCAAAAAAGGCTTGTAAAAATATGTGCCAATCCTCGGGAATCATATCTGGGTCCCAGTATCCACTTTTATCAATTAATTGGAAAGATGAAGAATAACAGGAATAATTAAAAAATAAGCCGTCTGGCTCTTGAATGTTGGCAATATGAATTACATTTCCTAAAACCCCAATGATTCGAATTAAAAATGGAACCTGATTGATATTATTGTGCCAAAAAATTGGTGATTGCCAAAAACGTTGATATCGACTAGGATTTGAGGCAAAATTATAAGTTAGTGCAGCAAAATAATTTTGATTGAACAAAGTATCAACGTCACAACTTGTCAGAGTTAGATGATTGATATCAAATTTTTTAGTATCGATAAAATGTTTTTTAAAGTATTGTGCGGCGTATCTTTCGTTGCTATGTTTACCGGCAGTTTCTCCAGGAATATCTGGAGGGTGTTCAGTAAATATTAAGCTACCAAAAACTTTGGCGTATTTTTTTGAAAAATAATTGATAGTTTTTTGATTATTTTCTTGACCTGCCCTAGCTTCTTGACCGAGGATAATATGGATTTTTTTAAGGTCGATTTGTGTTTGAGCAGCCAGACTACCGATAGCCATTTCAATAACTTCTACAGGTTCTTTGTAGGAAGAAATAATAATTACATGATTAATTTGGTTGTATTTTAACCAAGACGAACGAAAATTATTTTGGAATAAATCTTGCCAATTTGTATCTTTTGCTTTTTTTATTTTAAAATACCCAACACAAGCCAAAATTGCTGATTTAAATGATTGATATAGCCAAAAAATTAGAAAAGCGATAACAAAATAAGCAACTGCCTTCGGTAGGAAAATAGACCCCCAGATTGGGAAAAGAATGGTGGTCCAAGCAAAAAATCCGGGTATCATTTCCCAGAGACGATAAATTTTTGTTTTTTTATTAACCATAGACTCACGTTTGATTATATCAAGAATGTGCGTTTTTAAGATAAAATAAGATAATGAGTTTAGAGTCAGCAGTAAAAAAAACCATCGAATATGCAAACAATTTTGCTAGTCATATTAATAAAAATGAAATAAAAAAAAGATTAATCTCAAAATATATATATTCTAAAAATGAAATTGATAAAGAAATATCTAAATTAAACTGGAAAAATAAAAAAAATAAATGGGGAAAAACTAAATTGACCAAAGCAAAAGAAATTTCTTATTTAATAAAAGATAACTTTAAAGAAATATTGTTTATGGGGATTTCTGGTTCAGTGGCGACTGACCACCCCAAAAAGAATGACGATATTGATTTATTTATAATTACAAAAGCGAATACTTTGTGGAAAAACAGATTACTATTGAGATGGTGGATATTTAAAAATAAAATACCTCATCGTAAGTTTAATAAAACCGAATCGAAAGACCAATTTTGTTTTAATTTGTGGCTCGATGAAAATTATTTAGAAATTCCAAAAACCAAACAAAACTTAAAAAACGCAATAGATTTGGTGTCATTAAAACCATTGATTAATAAAAATAGAACTTACGAAAGGTTACTTGTAACCAATAATTGGGCGGCAAAATTCGTAGCAACACCCTACGCTAGACTATCAGCTGGTCGACCTATCAGATTATCTGATAAAATAAAAAATAATAATTTAGAAAAATTTATAAATTATTTGTATTTTTGGCCACAATACTTATATATGAGACCAAGAATATCAAAAGAAAAGGTGGGACTTCACCAAGCTTTTTTCCACAGCTAGATGATAGAATATGACAATGAAATGGTGGTGGAAAATTGGGGCAATATCCCTTTCTATATTAATTTTATATATCTCTTTTGTAAGGGCAGGTTTAGATAGAATTAGAAATAACAAAAATTATGATAAATTGAGGAATATACCGATAACTTTTCAATTAAAAAATGATTTGGGTCAACTGGAAAATTATTGTTATAAATTACCAGAAACTAGAACTTTACCAGATAGTCCATGGTATATAATAAAAGAATTAAGAGATGAATTTTGGATTAAATTTAGTAAGGACCCACTTGAAAAGGCCAATATACTATTGCTGATTTCTGACAAAAAACTTGAAGAAGCAATAAGACTAGACAAAAAAGGTAGAGAAAATTTAGCCAATGATACAGTCAAAGAAGCAATATTGAAGCTTGAAAGATCAAAAAAAATAATTAAATCGCTAAACCAACAAGATATTGAAGTAACAAAAATGAATACTAAAATTGGTGAGGCAGAAAAAGTATACAAATACTTGATTGAGTACCTAATGCTAGGTAAAGAAACTCAAAGTCTGTTTATAAATAATGTAGAAAATTGTTATGTCAAATAAAAAAAAACATAAAAATAAATATTGGCTACTATTAATAGTCATAATGCTCATTTTGGCGATATTTGTATTCGTTTTGTACAACATTCCCAATCCAAGCAAATTAGGCAACGGTGAGTACCCCCAGTCTTCACAAATAATGGATAGAAATGGAAAATTATTGTACGAAATCTATGCGGATAAAAGGAGGCTGGTTGTAAATTTAGATCAAATTCCAAAAAATTTAATAAATGCGACATTGGCTATAGAAGATGCAAATTTTTATAAACACAACGGGTTCGATTTTAAAGGGTTAGTTAGGGGTTTATATAGAACAGTATTTAAACAAAGGTTACAAGGCGGATCGACATTAACTCAACAGTTAGTCAAAAATGTATTATTAACACCCGAAAGGACTGTGTCGCGAAAAATAAAAGAAGCAATTTTAACCGTAGCGACTGAGATTATGTATAGTAAAGATAAGATTCTTGAAATGTATTTAAATCAAACTCCGTATGGTGGAACTTTGTGGGGCGTTCAGGCGGCGGCAATGGGTATTTTTAATAAAAATGTAAGCGATTTGACTTTGGCGGAATCGGCATTAATTGCAGGATTACCCGCATCTCCAACCAGATATTCCCCTTTTTCCTATCCAGAGACGGCAAAAAATAGGCAAATTATGGTGTTGGATAGAATGTTGGATTTAAAATTTATTAATCAAGAAGAATATAATTTAGCTAAAAACGAAGACCTAAAGTATTATATTAATAAAATAGGGATAGAAGCTCCTCATTTTGTTTTTTATATTAAAGAGCTGTTAACAGAAAAATATGGAATTAAAAAGTTGACCGAAGGAGGTCTCAAAATTACGACCAGTCTTGACTTGGATATTCAAAAAATGGCCCAAGCTTCGATTTCAGCAGAATTAGAAAAACTAAAAAAATATAAAGTTAGTAACGGAGCATCTTTGATAACCGATCCAAAGTCCGGTCAAATATTGGCGATGGTGGGATCGGTTGATTATTTTTCAAATGAAATAGATGGCAAATATAATGTTACAACCGCTTTGAGGCAACCGGGTTCATCAATTAAGCCGCTTAATTATGCTGTGGCAATAGAAACTGGGAAAATAACGGCAGCGTCTATAGTAGACGACAGTCCAACCTGTTTTGGTCAAGTAAATCAAAAAAATTATTGTCCAACTAATTACGGGGGGTCATATCATGGACTCCAAAATATAAGAACTTCATTGGCTAACTCTTTTAACATCGCTGCAGTTAAGGTTTTGAAACTTAACACACTAGAAACTTTTATTGCTTCAGCATCGGCTATGGGAATTAGTACCTTTAAAAACCCAGCTAACTACGGCCTATCTTTGACTTTGGGTGGAGGCGAAGTAATGATGACGGACATGAATGTCGCTTATGGGGTTTTGGCAAACTTAGGGATTAAACAAAACTTAAACCCAATATTAAAAATAATCGACAAAAATGGACAAGTTTTGGAAGAATATAAAGAAAGTAGTGGGACTAGGGTAATGA
>CAYSTF010000028.1:0-8963 GCA_964434125.1 uncultured Gammaproteobacteria bacterium | reverse complement strand
ACGAGGTAAACTTCCGGCTATCCGCATCAACGCCCGTGGCGACCGCCGCTACCGCAAAGAAGCTGTCCTTTGGCTACTTGGCATCCAAGCCGAATAAAATTCACCTGCCCACCCTGCCTGCCCACCTAAATGCAATGCTTTTGGCGTGGCCCAATTAAACTAACACTCTTCCCTTCGGAGTTCTCTTTATCAATCCTTTTTTCATCAAAAACGGTTCATAAACTTCAGTTATTGTCCCGACGTCTTCAGATAAGCTAGCAGCAATATTCTCTACTCCTACTGGTCCACCGTTATATTGTTTTTTAACTACCTCTAAATACTTTCTATCTGCATCAGACAAGCCCACTTCATCAACCCCCAACATTTTTAATGCCTCGTCAACTTCTTTAAGAGTTATCAACCCATCATTTCTAATTTCAGCATAATCACGTACCCTTCTAAGTAACCTATTGGCAATCCGTGGTGTTCCTCTAGCCCGTTTACTAATTTCTTTGGCAGCTTGGGGCTCAATTTTAACCCCCAAGACATCACTCGTCCGTTCAATTATTTCTTTTAAATCAATATCTTCATAAAAGTCTAACTGTTGAACATAACCAAATCTATCTCTCATTGGTCCAGATATTAAACCAATTCGAGTTGTGGCCCCAACCAATGTAAATTTTTGTAAATTTAATCTGACTGTTTTGGCTGATGGTCCTTTACCCAACACAATATCAAGGGCAAAATCTTCCATGGCACTATAAAGCATTTCTTCTACCAATTTATTTAGCCGATGAATTTCGTCAATAAACAAAAAATCTCCTTTCTTTAAACCAGTTAGAATCGATGCTAAATCACCTGCCCGAGTTAAAGCTGGACCAGAAGTCATTTTAATATTACTATTCATCTCATGAGCCATTAAATAGGCCAAAGTAGTCTTTCCCAGTCCCGGTGGACCATAAAATAAAATATGATCTAGTGCTTCTCCTCTCGATTTAGCTGCTTTCAAAAAAATATCTAATTGTTCTTTTAGTTTTTCTTGACCAATAAACTCTTCTAATCTTTGCGGTCTTAATTTTTTCTCAACTACTTTTTCCTCCACCTCCAACTTCGGGTCTAAGGTTTTTTTGTTTTCTTCTTGGTTTATTTTATCTTTCATTATTTTTTATCTGAAAAACTGACAATCTGATAAGCTGATTAACTAATATTTGCCAAACACCATGCCAGCTTTTCCTCAGTTGTTTCTAATTCTTTTGGAAGCTTACTAGTAACCTTATCGATTTCTTTTCGATCAAAACCTAATTGTTTTAAACTTTGTACTAAGTCACTATCAATATTTTTTTCATTATCTTGGGTCAAATCCAACTCCCCCAATCCTCCAATTTTCGATTTCAAATCAACAATAATTCGTTGGGCCGTCTTTTTCCCAATTCCTTTTATTTTTTGGAAAAAATCAACATTTGCCTCACCTATGGCCTTTATTACCGCCACACTTTCCGTTTCTCCCAAGATTCCAGCGGCCGTTTTTGGTCCGACTCCCGACACAGAAATTAGCATTTTAAACAAATTTACCTCATCCCAGTCTTCAAATCCAAACAAATTAATGTCATTTTCTGATACTGCCATATAAGTTGCTACCTTCAGTTCTTCACCTTCATTGTGTTTTTTCAAAAAATTTTTCCCCACCCACAGCAAATAACCTACTCCACCAACATCAATTTCACAATTATTCCCCCACAGTCTATTTATTTTCCCTTTCAAACTTGAAATCATAAACTCATTTTACACTAAACCCGAACATTATCCAAAGCTTGATTTATTACAATATCCTCACCGCTTTTATCAATTTGTCTAGTCTTGTATTCATCAATTTGTTCTTGGTTCACACCATCAATATTTAACAAAAAATACTCCGGACTATCCCAGATTGGTTGAACAACTTCACCCAACACTTCGCTTTGTTCTTTATACCAATAACCCACAGAGCCGCCAACACCAAAACTAAATACAACCCCTACCGTATCCTTGTTTGAACGTAGATAATCAATATTCCAATTAGCTACATAAGCTTCATACTCCATCACTTCTATGGGCATTTCTGGATAAAATTTAGATTGCAAAGAATGGATTGTTTCATGCTCTAAAGAAGTTATTCCTTCAAAATATTTTTTCATGTCGTTTTTTTCAATACCAACACCAATAGATTTACTGTTACCGAAATATGCAGCTCCAGCCATAGTATTTTTTTCGAAGAACTTACCACAATCACTCTTTGATCTTATTTCAATCCCGTTAAATTCAGCCAAGCCTCTCAAATATCTTTCATATTCAGCCGGATTATCAAATTTATAGTCCCGACTTGGCAATCCATATTTTTCTCTAACCCTAACCTGATCTTCTTCCATTCTGTCTAACAACTCTGAACTATCCAAGCTTAAACCAGTAATATATTCCACCATTCGATCGGTCTTCGTTTCAGAGAATCTGTCTTTTATCTTATCCTCAACCAATCTCACTTCTGGATGATTAATTTTTATCTCAGTTCTACTTTCCATTTTTTATTATATCTAATATATTAATTTTTATATCAAATTTTTATTAGTAAACAAATATGTTAGAGCTACTGCTACCGCATCCGATGCATGTGACGGCTGGATATTTTCTGTCAAATTTAAAAAATTTCTAACCATTATTTCCACTTGTTCTTTTTCGGCCCTACCATAACCCACCAAAGCCATTTTTACTTGAAGCGGGGTAAAACCCGCCACCTCAATCTTGTTTCTTTCACCACATACTTTTATTACTCCAATTGCCTCGGCCACTTTTATCACTGACTTGGCATTTTTAGCAAAAAACAAAGTCTCAATTGCCATTGCCTCAACCTTATATTTTTTAATCAATCCCTCGATCTCTTCATAAATTTGGTTTAATCGATTTGCTGACGTGTCAGTAATCTTTGTTCTCAAACACCCACACTCAATTAATTTATATTCAGATTTATTATCAAGCTGACAAGCTGATGAGCTGATAAGCTGATAAGCTGATAAGCTAACGGGTTCAAGAACCGCCCATCCAGTATTCGCCAATCCGGGATCAATGCCTAATATCATAGCTAATGATAACAAATATGTTAAAATCCCCTTCATGCAGGTGGAAAGACCCTATTTTTTAAGTTCTATCGAACAAGAAATCTATTTTACCAAGTGGGCTCATGATCATGGTATCAAACAATTTCTTTTCGATTTGGATAATACCATTTGTGGTACCACTCAAATTTTTGATATATACGTAAAACAAATCATAGACCACCTATCAACCGTTCAACCTTTATTAACTCCAAAACAGTGGAGAGACGAATTTGAAAGCGCCTCTAACGAATCATTTGAAAAAAATGGAGTTAACCCTGATCAGTACAAATTATTGTTCGATAATCTTTGTGCTAAATTTAATTTAGGCAAACCACCCAATGACATCTTAAAAAGTACTTTTCAAAAAATATATGATACCCCAGTAACTTTTTTAGACGGAGCCGAAAAAACTCTAAAATTTCTTAAAAAAATTGACATTCCAACTGGGATTGTTACCCACGCCAATCAAGCCTGGACATATAAAAAATATCAATGGCTTGACTTACAAAGATATTTAAACTGGGAAGATATTTATATCGTCAACGAAAATGGTCATAAAACCAGTGAATCGTGGCAAGATGCCATAAAATATTTTCACCTTCTACCTCAAGAATGTGCTGTTGTTGGTGATAGTCCAAGAACTGATGTAAATCCAGCAAATCAAATTGGAGTTAAGTATTGTTTTTTAGTAGAAAACCAGCTTTCTTGGTCTGTTCACCAACAACCTATCCATCCAGATATTAGAAGAATAAAAAACTTACCTCAGATTATTCAAATTGGTACCGGACAATTATAGGATAAATAATCTTTTTCATTCTTCATCTCTCTAGAGATTACCACAATCCTGGATCAATTCCTAAAATCATAATTTATTATAACAACGCTAACAATCTTAAATTCAAGACAGACAAAAACATTAATAACTTATTCAAAAATAAATTGATAAAGAGAGGCCGGACGGTGTTTGACATTTTTTTGTACAACCTTAACCTTTTTAATAACCCCTGAATTTAATATTTTTTTTCTAAAATTACGGTTATCCATCTTTTTTTGACTAATTACTTCATAGACTGTTTGAATATCGTTTAGTGGAAACACTTTTGGTACAAGTTGGCTTATCAAGCGATTGTCAATATTTTTTTTAAGAAATTCACTAGCTTTATTAATAATTTTTTCATGATCAAAAGCAAGCTTAGGCAAGGCATTAATTGGATAAAAATATTCCAAATCAGCACTTTTTATATTAGAAACCAAAGCTATATACCCAATTGAAATAGTTCGATTTCTAGGGTCTCGTTTTGGATCTGTAAAAGTATGAAATTGCCAAAAATATTGTTTTTTAATCCCAAAAACTCCTTTCAGTTTTCTTAACAATGTTTCATCGGCCGTTTCTTTGGGGTGTAACAATCCCCCGGGTAGCTCCAAGTAATTCAAAAAAGGTTCTTTTTCTCGCTTGTTTAAGTACACCATCAACCTTTGGTCTTTGATGGAAAAAATAACTGCGTTTACTGCTACCTTAGCAGTTTCATACATTAAACCTTCTTTTTGTTTCATTTTCATATAAATATTGTACCATTTTTAACTGTCAATAACGTATTCAATACGCTATTGACAATAACAAAATATAGGTTAAACTAACTATAGTTAACGTGATTATTACGTTATTTAAAAAAGGAGGTGAAGCTTAATGTCAGCAGAAAAAATTAATGCCATAACTCCAAGCGAAGTTGAAAATCAATTGGACAACGACATTCCGAGTGAATTGTTGGAATCTTTTAATGAAATAATAACTAGAAAATATCGTGATGGCTATGCCACTGTTTATCTAAAAGACGTTGTTGAGTTAGCAACAAAAAAAGGTTTAAAAAAAGATGAAGTTTTTAGTAGTCAATGGTTATATAATTTTAGTATCGAAAAAATATACCGAAAAGCCGGTTGGAAGGTAGAATATGATGGCCCAGCCTACAACGAATCATACGAACCATATTACCAGTTTAGTCGTCGACAAAATCTAGACTAACCACAACTGGAGGCTTAAAACAAACAAAATCTTTATTTGATTTCATAAGCTAAAATATTACTATGGAGTCAAAAGAAAGAGAAAGTGGTCTGCCACCAAAAGAAACCAGTCATTTTATCTCGGAAACCGGCAGAGACTTAACCATATACGGTGAATTAATGGATGCAGCTCTCAAAGCTAAAGCCGCATCAATTATGCCCTATTTTGGCGATGTTTCTGATAAATCTATAATTGTTGACGTTGGCTCAGGCACGGGTCAATTAGCCGAATATATCTCCAGGGAGCTTCATTCATCAAACGTTTATGCAGTTGATTTTTCTCATGACATGTTGGCTCTTGCTGCTGCCAATTTAAATAAAATTAATTTAGTCCATGATGACGCTACCAGGCTAGATAAAATACCAAACGAATCAGCCGATATTATTTACCACGGTACCGTAGGTCACGAAATTCAAACATTTCGAGGAGAAAGTGGCTTACACGAATCTTTACAAGCCTCATTTAGGTCTCTCAAACCAGGAGGTCGAGAAATTTGGCGTGATTTTGTAAAACCACCTGAGGGAGATGTATATTTAGAAATACTAATAAACGACGGAGTCGATACAGTCAAAGAGGCAACTCAAAATGGTTTTTTGGATTACAGTTTATTGTCAACAAGAGCCTTGTTTGACTGCTTTTACCGACAATTTAAAGGGGGCAATGCTTTTACTTATGAAAATGTAACTCAAGACGGCCATAATCTCATAAAATTACCTGCCAAATACGCTCAAGAATTTATTCTAAGAAAAGACTATACCGCCAACTGGAGACAAGAAATTGAAGAAGAATATACTTACTGGACTCAAGATGAGGCAAAATTAGCTTTTGAAAATACAGGTTTTACTAGTGTAAAAGTAATAAATGATGATAATGAGTACATCAGAAAAAATCGACTTACAGATAAAGTTGTTCTATACACTGATGATGGGTCAGGTCTAAAACCAATCGAATTTCCAACACACATGGTTATTGTTGGCCAAAAAGAACCAATCATCACATCCGAAACTGAAGAGAGAAAAATCAAACCAGTTAGTTTTACTTCCCTACTAGATTCTATTAAGGTAAAAAATGAATCAATAAAGATTGACCAACAAGAATTTCCCAAAGGCGAATTATTAGGACGAGGACAACATAAGGAAGTATATCTTGTCGATGATGGAGAAAATGATAAAGTCATAAAAATTGTCAGAAAAGACATGACGACATTCTATAGCGCTTTTTCTTCACTCCAACAATCAGTCGAAAGACAATATGTACTGGATAATTTTGGGGTTAAATATATGAAAATTTATGATTACGACAGAAATGGACCACCATACCGTTTTTTAATTCAAGAAAAAATTCCCAAAGGAAGTATTTGTGCTTCCGAATTGATAATTAATGGCGAACTAAAAGAAGAAAATGTGGCCCAAATGGCCCAAATAGTCAATGGTTTTGAAAATAGTAAACAATGGCAAATTGATACCAACCCTTTTAACTGGTACCGAGTCAATAAAAACGGGGAAACAGAAATGGTTTACATTGGTGGAACTGTTTACCGATACAATGAAAAATGGAGTTTTGATAAAGTCGGACTATTGCAGTGGCTAGATCCAAGATATGTTGAGACAAGTCAAAATCAGTCAGCAAAAATACCCAATCAAACAGAAGTTCAAGCTTTTGTCAAAAGATGGCATAATTTAGATACTAAATACGCCACTTGGTGGAAAAGATATCTCAACACAAATACTCAGCCTAAATAATATAAAAAAATCTAAATACCGTTTCGTTTTCATCCAGCACAACTATCAATAATCTGTTTTTACTTTATATTTTTTTAATTTTTCGATTTTATTAACTATAGGATATAATCACTTTTTCCCACTTTTCCACACCACTGTCCTATATCATTTTACTATCTCAAATTAAATATTTTATAAGATAATAGTTAGGTTTAAAAACACTATTAAAAATCTGAAGCCATAATTTTGTAGCGTGTTTGAGCCTGCAACGCAGACTCATTTTCCAGCGGAAGAATTTGTGACGAAGATTTTTTAACTTTAAAGCTAATTTACGCTATAATTCTTTTATGGACATCCAAAAAGTCTATTCTCAACTTATTTCTCAATTTCCGGACATTGAAATTCATCAAAATCACTCCCTTGCCCAATATACCACTGTCAAAATCGGTGGAGTGGCCGATATTTTCATTCACATTAAGAGTTCAAAGGCTTTTATTGATGTTTTAAAATATTTAAGTGGCGAAGATAATGTTTTTTCCGCGCACAACCCACCTAAGCCCTCTGGTGAAGGTGCGAGCACGGTAAAAAATATTATCGAGCCAGCAAAAATCACCATTATCGGCAATGGTTCTAATGTTTTAATTTCCGATACCGGAATTCGTGGAATTGTAATTAAAAATAGTTCAAACGAAATTGAAATATTACCTAACAACCAAATAAAAGTTGCTTCTGGAGTCCAACTTTCACAACTTATTAATTTTGCACTCGACCACAATTTAATCGGCCTAGAAGAATTTGCCTATATTCCCTCTACCGTCGGTGGAGCTATCGCTGGCAATATTCACGGCGACGATAAACATTTATTTTCCCAATTTATTGAATCTGTAGAAAAAATTAATGACTATATAATTTCAGCAGTAATAAAACTTACCACCGGTGATTCACGTCTTGCCAAACAAAAATATCAAGATATTATCCAAAAAAAATCCCCAATCCAACCGATGAGTTCTCTTGGTTGTGTTTTTAAAAATCCACCAGAATCAATCTGTATTCCTATTTGGGGAGAAAAAAAAGGAGCCGGTTGGATAATTGATAACGAACTAAAACTCAAAGGTTACACTATTGGAAAGGCCCAAATTAGCCCTCTTCATGCCAATTTTATCGTCAATAACGGCCAAGCTACATCCAAAGATTATTTGTCTCTTATCGATTTAGTCCAATCTCAAATGCAAACCAAATTCAATTTTCAGTTTGAGCTTGAGATTAAACTACTCGGTCAATTTTAAACTAAAAAAAAGGGACCGAATAGCTGTTTTGCACCAAGTGCAGCAAACAGATACTAGTCCCCCATTTTTCTTACAAACAACACGCTTTCCCCTTTTTAAAGCCAAAAACCACAGTTTTTATCAAGGATCATCTCCTCAGTTAGAGTTTGTCTCTCCATTCTTGCTCATCAAAAATACTTGAAGCACTCCCTATCTTGCTGGCTTCATTTTTGGCCATCTTTTCCAGTTTAGCGACAGCCCAATCAATCGCAGCAGCTTGCTTCTCCAATTCATTTTTTCGAAAAGTATAGTAAGTTCCACACTCGCTGGCATCACCTCTTAGTTTCTTAGCCAACTGTCTTAGTGTTTCGAGTTTCTTCTCAACCATTTCAATTCCCTCCTTAATTCAACAAGACAAGTTACTCTCAGCAACAATATCCGCACATCGGACACACAAGTCTGTCGATATTCACACAAAAAAACAACGTCTTACAATTGGGACATCCATACAAGACACAGTGTGTAGCCATTCTACTTTGGGAAACATATTGGATTTGAACCGCCAGCTTATCTTCTTTTTCTTTCACCCTCCTAATTATTTCTTGATATCTCCACCAGACACACTCGGGATTTTGACACACAGGTCGCGAACCGTACTCACCGAAAAACGAATTGCCACAATCAGGACATACATACAAAACCAAGTTAGTCACAACCCTCACCTCTCTTTCTTTTTAGCTAGGCTTTGTCAAAATTGTTTGTAAGATTTTAAAGATCGTCTACTCATAGTTTTTACCGTTAAAAGTAAATT
>CAYSTF010000027.1:2513-8992 GCA_964434125.1 uncultured Gammaproteobacteria bacterium | reverse complement strand
ACCACAATCCCATTTTGTTCCAATTTTATGGCTATCTCTTTCCCCTTCTCCAACCCCACATCGACTACCATCAAATGATTTTCTGTCCCAAAAACTTTTAAACCATTATTTCTAAGTGTGTCAGCTAATATTTTAGCGTTTTTGACAATTTGGGCAGCATAATCTTTAAATTCTTGAGTATCGGCTTCAGCAAAACATACTGCCATGGCAGCAATATTATTTTCATGAGGACCACCCTGTAGCCCAGGGAATACCGATCGATCAATTTTTTTGGCAATCTCAAGTTCGTCTCCAAACAATTCTTTTGATTTTTCTAATCCCTTTTTAGTAATCCCAATAAAGGCCCCTCGTGGGCCCCTCAAACTTTTGTGAGTCGTACTCATGATCAAATGAACGTAAGGTGTTGGACTGGGGTGCACTTCACCCACAATCAATCCAATAATATGTGACACATCGGCAACCAACCACGCCCCCACCTTATCAGCAATTTCTCCAAATCTTTTAAAGTCTAATACGTAAGGATAAGCTGTCGTCCCAGCCATAATCATTTTTGGTTTTTCTTGCAAGACTAACTGCTCGAGTTTATCGTAATCAATTCGTCCATCTTCTTCTACATCATATTGAACACTTTCAAAAAATTTTCCCGAAAAAGTAATTTTTGGATGACCATGAGTCAAATGTCCTCCTGCCGACAATTTTAGGCCACAAATTTTATCGCCTCTTTCTAAAAGTGCCATTTGGATAGCACTGTTAGCTGGACTTCCTGAATATGGTTGAACATTCAGATGCTCCACTCCCAACAATTTTTTACCCCTCTCAATGGCTAAATTTTCAATTTCATCAATAAACTCATTTCCTTGATAATATCTTTTACCCGGATAACCTTCAGCATATTTATTTGTCAAACAACTTCCCAGCGCCATACTCACTTCTTCTGACACAAAATTCTCACTTGGGATTAAGTGAACTAACTCTTTTTGCCGTTTTTCTTCTTTTATTATTAAGTCTCTAATTTGTTTATCCATTATCAATTTATAATATATAATTTACTCCTTTCTTCAATGGAGGGTTCTCCATAACTATGGAGAGGTGGGTTTTTATATTAATTTATGTTGCTCTTCCCATTTGAACAATTCCCCTAATGATTGTTCATTATGCACTCGATATATAATTTTACTTAAAAATGTTGCTAGAGATATTATCTCCATCTTTTTAATTCTCTTTTCTTTTGGAATTGGGACTGAATCAAGAAGCATTACTTTAGTAGCACCACATTTTTCCAAATTTTTAGATGCCTCACCATTTAGCAAGGCATGGGTAGCACAAATAATAATTTCTTTAGCTCCGTGTTGTTTCACCGTATCCGCCGCCCCACAAATTGACCCTCCAGTATCAATAATGTCATCAATCAAAATTGCTGTTTTTCCCTTTACATCTCCAACCAAATGAGCTACTTCACATTTGTTATGTTCCTTTCTTATTTTATCGATGATGGCAATCGGTGCTCCCAATAAATCAGCCATTTTGTTGGCTCTTTTTACCCCACCTACATCAGGAGAAACTATTACCAAATCTTTATACTTTTCCTTGACAATGATTTTGGCCATCAGTGGATAACCCACCAAATGGTCAACAGGAATATCATAAAAGCCCTGAATTTGTTCGGCATGCAAGTCAACCGTAATCAACCGATCAATCCCAGCTTTCGTAAATAAATTCGCTACTAATTTCGAAGTTATTGGTTCGTGTGACCTAGTTCTTCTGTCTTGTCTGGAATAACAAAGCTGGGGACAAATTAAATTTATTCGGCCAGCCGATGATCTTCTTAAAGCATCAACCATTATTAAAGTTTCCATTAAACTATCATTAACCCTATCGTTCATTGTTTGAATCACAAAAACATCTTCCCCTCTTACTTTTTTCTCAATCCGTACATAAGTCTCCCCATTGGCAAAGTTTTTTATTACTACTGGGGTTAATGGTATGTTCAGTTTTTTTGAAATTTTTTTCGCTAAGTCTGGATGTGACGATCCAGCTATCAATTGTATTCCATTCATATTATTTTTTTATTTTTTAATCTTTCTATAATCTCTTGATGAATTATACCAACATCTCTGTTTCCATCAATTACAACTACACTATTATCTCTCATTTGTTGACAAAACCACAAATAAGATTGTCGACATTTTTCTAACACCTCTTCTCTTTCAAAAATTGTTTTAGTCGACCTACCATCATCGATTCTCCTCATTGCTATTTTTGGATCAACATCCAAAAAAAAAGTTAAATCTGCCCTCGGAACTACAGCTTCATTTAACTCCAGCATCATTTGTTTCTTATCCTCTTGAGTATAAGCGACTGTCGAACCATAATATCTATCAGTTATTACAAATTCTCCTCTTTCTAATGCCGGACCAATAATTTTTTGATAATGATCCCTTCTATCAGCTGTAAAACACAACTGCAAAGACAAAGGGTCCATCTTTTCGCCACCATTAAGAGTTGTTTCAATTAATTTACCAACTGGTAAATCACGAGTGTGTTCACAAGTCACCAGCGTTTTTACACCTTTCTGTTCAAAATAATCTTTTAATTTTCTAATTTGAGTCCCCTTACCCGAACCGTCAATTCCTTCAAATACTATAAACTTACCCTTTCTATTTGTCATTTGTTATTCGTGTTTTTAACTCTGCTCCTTTTATTGTTTTCCATAAACCACAACTCATATTTCCTTCCCAACAAACTCCACTAGAAACACAACTTGGGCCTGCATTTTCAAAAATAATAGGTGCTTTTTTCTTTACAATTTTTAAAATTTGTCTCGCAACTTCTTGAATTTCCCATTGAGCTCGACGACAACATCTTAGATTAAAAAAATGCATTAACGCCCTAACATTCATTGTTAATACAATTTTGGTTTTTAAAGATTGTGGTTGACAATATCTTGCATCCTCAGCCTTAATCCCTAAATCAATCAATTCGTTATACAACTTTTGAGTATTTTCAAAATGTTTTTTAACTTTTGTCAAAATTTTTTTATCGCTCCCCAAAATTGCTGGTGGAACTACATATTGTGCCTCTCCTCTCTTAACATATCGTCCAGATTGGATAGAATACGAACTACCAATTCTGTGTCTTATGAGTTGAATTTCAGTAACTCGACTAACCCCCTCAATAGAAAAAGTAAACGAAGCATGTTCCAATGTAGATGTATGACCCGACGCAATTACTTGTCGAATTAACCTAATCATGGTTTCTTTGTTAGTTTTTTGTTTTATTTCCTTAGCTCCGACCTGGCTATAACATTGCCTAATCGCCGCCACCACATTCTGTTCTGGGTTCGTTGTGTAACTTAAAAGTTTAACTTTTAGTTTATCTTCCTTTACCATTTTTTATAAAATTTAACCAACTTTTTTAATCCATCCCAATTTAAACTTTTACCTCTTTAAAATCAATCACTAAAACTAGGTCAAAAATTATTTCAATTCAAAGACTACGGTTAAGTTTTGGCTAACAGTCCCCGAACCAACCTCAATTGGAGCACCCCCACCACCCATTCCATCCATCATTTTTGCCGAATACAAAGGAACATTTGATGAAATACCTCCCTCAACGATATTAACCACCCTACCTACTTGGCGACCTGAAGACTTGGCTAACATTTCAGCTTTTTGTTGGGCATCTTTCATTGCCGCTTCAAACAAACCCTTTTCAGCACCACTAGTATCTTCAAAAGTAAAATTTGGACCATAAACATTGGTAGCCCCACTAGAAGTTAATAAACTTGTTAGTTCCGAAGCCTTATCTACTTCTCTAAGCTTTATTTCAACTGTATTGTTAACCCGCCACTGCCCTTTTCGCGTTCGTTGTGCTCCATCCTCGTAATAAGACTCTTCCTGTTGGTAAATACTTAAATTTTGAGTTTTAATATCTTTTTCATCAATTCCAAAATTTTTTATGGCTTTTATCAAATCTGTAACCTTTGTGTTTACTTCCTTTATTGCTTTATCTTTATCCGATTGAACCGAATCTACTCCAGCGCTATACGAAGCAATCTGATTTTTTTGAACCGATTTTGCCACACCGACAACTGTAATCGTTTCTGGTTCCTGCCATCGAACTTTTCCCCATTCAATATTTTTTATCGGGAGAAAAAATAAACCTAAAAATAAAAGAACTAAAACTGCAATTGCTTTATTTTCTTGTGGTTTCATACTATTATATTAACTCAATAATTAATTGAATAAAGAAATCAATATATATCAAATAATAGATCAATTAGTATCATCAACAAAAAGGACACTTCTCACCGAAATACCAACAGCCACATTCTTCACAAAGCTTATAATCTTTTGGTATTTCTCCATATTTTACTTGACCATTTTGTAAAACAAAGTAACCAATTTTTTCTCCGAAAACTCCAATTGTCGTAGTCGCAGAACAGCCAAAACTATTTTCCTGCCTTTGTTCTTTAAGTTGACAATACATAAAATTTTTTATAATGTTTCGGTTTAACAAAACTTTCTGATTTTTAATTGCCTCATAACAAACAGAATATAATCTAAAAATCAAATCACGGCTATTTGTCAGCTCACCACCAAATTCTCTATCAAAATCAACAATACATTTATCGACAACTTTTTTAATCATATCAAAAGTTATTCTGTTTTGACTTCGATTTAGTTCAAATAATGGAAAAATTTCAGCCATTGAAAGATTTGTTGCTATTGGTGCAGCCAACATTTCTTGTCTGTTGGTGACCATTTTCTCTCCCGAAATAAAAGTTCTAATTCTATTCATTTCTTCAAAATTTTCTTTTACCACAATTCGATTCCAAACAATTTTGTTATCAATTAATCGCCAAAAATCAACACAATTACTAGCATAACCTAAATCAGTATTTAGTGGACTAAAATGAACCCACATTTCTGTCGGAGACCGGCTTAAGCCTTTTTCAATCGCTTTAATTGCTGTTGTTTCTTCATCCACCCCTCCCCGATTAGTCAATTCAACAATCTTCTGGCCCGAATTTTGTTCAATTATTTGGCAGTTATTATCAAAACTATATTTCAGTGTAAATTCAACCAATCCAAAATCTTCAGCTAGTTGAGTTTTTAATTCTTGCTCTAAATTTACTCTTCTCAGTTGCGGAACTAACCTAGCCAAAAAAACCTCTTCTTTTTGTGGAGAAAACCCTATATCAAATATTTCCTTCTTCATTTTTTTTACTTTCCAAATCTATAATTTGGTCCCGATATTCCGGGTTGCTCGAAAGGTTTAAGGCTCGGACTTCCCTACTAAAATTTTTTAGTACGGTCACCGTTGCGGCACAGTCTAGGATTTACACCTAGTTCATATATAATTTAATTTTCTTTTAAAGCCAATACAAACAAATAATCTGACAATCGATTAAAATATCTCAAAATATTTTTATCTATTTTTTTAGTTTTACTCAAAGCGACCACCCTTCTTTCAACTCTTCGACATACTGTTCTCATCCAATTTAATTCTTTAGCCTTTTTTGTTTTAAAAATTATAAATTTATCTAAATTAGAATTACTCTTTTTTATTTCTTTCTCCATCTGTTTTATTCTTGATTCAAGTCTCTTGAATCTTGAATCAATACCACCCAATTCCCCCATTATCATTCCCAAATCTTTTATTATTTTTTTATCACCACCAATCAATTCCAACACAGCTTGAAGTTCATCAATCTCCCCAATCGTTTCAACTAATGAGTTATCTTTATCAACTCTTTTACCACCACAATCCGTCTCTCCATTGTCTCCTCTTTTTGTCGTTATTTTCATAATTATTTTTTGGTAAATCTCCCTTGTCAAAGGGAGATTTAGAGGGATTTTGTTTTAGCTACACTTCGAGTAACCACAAAATGGGTTAGTACATTTAAAACACCCTTCTTCTGCTCTAAGTGGGCTACCACAATCTGGACAAGCTCCGAATTTACTTTCAGCCTCGCTTTGGTCAGTTGTTTTTAGTAATTCCATCTGGCTTGCAACCTCCGGTTTCTCAAATATCGTAAGTTGCTCTCCTCGAGAAATTTCTAAAATCGATTTTCCAACTGCATCAAACATACTCAACACCGCCCCACTCCCCATCCCCACTTTTTGTCCACAAGAAATTCCTACCAATTGCTCTGAAATTTCATCCAAAGTCGCTCCGTATTTCAAAGCTAAAGATGCTAACCTACCAGTCACCTCTGCTGCTGCTGCTAAATAACCTCCAGATTTTCCCAAAGTCACGAACACTTCTACCGGACCATCATTTTCTTCATAAAAAATTGATGAGTAGACACTGCCAACATCGCACTTTTTCTTAATTCTTATTCCACTGGCAACGATTGGAGTAGGTTTTTTCTTGGGCGCGACTACCACTTCATTTTTTACCTCATTATTTTTTACTTTTTGTAGTGGTTCAAAAGACCTAGACCCAGTTCGGTAAATTGTAACCCCTTTTGTACC
>CAYSTF010000027.1:0-2413 GCA_964434125.1 uncultured Gammaproteobacteria bacterium | reverse complement strand
TCTTTGTTTAAGTTGTTCAACTAATACTGGGCTAACATAATAAAGAGTTTTCCCTTCAACAGTATTTTTTTGGTATCCCAAAGAAAATACTGGCTCGATCCCCGAACTAGCATCGGCAACTACACTAATTGTTCCTGTTGGGGCAATCGTCGTTATCGCCATATTTCTAGGTCTATAATCAGTTCCCGCATAGACACTTTTATCCCAAAAAGGAAAAACACCTCTTATTTTTGCCAAATCACAGCTAGCCTCCTTAGCACTGTCGTTGACAAATTTCATTATTTTTTTAGCCCAAACAATTCCTTCATCAGAATCGTATTTTATTCCTAATTTATACAAAGCATCAGCAAAACCCATTATCCCTAATCCAATTCTTCTAGTATTACTAACCATTTCCCTAATTTTCGGTACCGGAAACTCATTTATTTCCACCACGTTATCTAAAAAATGAACTCCCAAACTTATTACTCTTTTCAGTTTCTCCCAATCCAAATCCTGAGCCTGCCCAACAACAAACTTACTTATGTTTACACTCCCCAAATTACAAGCATCATAGGGTAAAAGTGGTTGTTCCCCACATGGGTTTGTCGCCTCAATCGTTCCTACTGAAGGGATTGGATTGGATGTTTTATCATTCATCCTATCAATAAAAACTAATCCTGGATCACCATATTGCCAAGCCAATCTAGTAATTAAATTAAACACCTTATATGCATTCAATTTAAATACTGTTGTCTGAGTTCGTGGATTTATCAGTTCATAACCTTCGCCCTCCTGTGTTGCTTTTGCCCAGTCATATAGTTTTTTTACCCCGACATCTATTGCCCTCAACCTTGCCTCTACATCTCGATTGGCCTCAGCTTCTTTTATTTCCTCAATTACCTCTTCAGGGATAGAATCATCATCAACATATTTTTTATCTAGGTCAATTTTTTCCATGAACCTGTTTGTTATCGCCAAAGAGATATTAAAATTAGTCAGACTCCATTCATCCAGTTTAACCACCGCAAACCTTAGAACATCAGGATGATTTATCGACAACATCCCCATATTTGCCCCACGCCGTACCCCACCTTGCTTTATCTGAGCTGTCACATCATTGTAAGCCTGCATAAAACTAACAGGACCAACTGTTGTTCCCCCACTAGTTTTTATATAATCGCCATTTGGTCTTAATCGCGAAAAAGAGAAACCTGTTCCTCCACCACTTTTATGAATCAAAGCCATGTTGGACATGGTTTCCAAAATTGACTCCATCGAATCCTCAATTGGCAACACAAAACACGCCGAGAGTTGTTGTTTGATACCTCCAGCATTTACCAAACAAGGAGTGTTTGGTAAAAACTTTTGTTCCGCCATCGAATTGTAAAAATCTGTTGCCAATTTCTCAACTTCACTATCGCTTTTACCAAAATTTTTATCTCCTCGCGCCAAAGTGTTTGCCACCCGCCAAAAAATATCTTTCACTTTTTCAATTGGCTTACCATCGGTCCCCTTCTTTGAGTATCTTGTTTCGGCTATATATTTAGCATTGTCTGACAATATTGGTTCCATCAATTCTTGATTATTAATATTTTGTCGATTATCGATATCTGTCATTTTTTCTTAAATTCAACTAATAATTTTTTAAATTCTTCAATCGAATCAATGTTTAAAAACACAGTCGCAAACCTAACATATGCCACTGGATCTATCTGTTTTAATTTTTCCATTACTAATTTACCAATTTCTTTTGAAGGAATCTCAACACTTTTCCAATTTAACAGTTTCATCTCAATATCATCCAACATCTTCTTTCTGTCATTCAAAGAAATCCTCCAACCCGCTTTCTCTAAACACCTTTCCAATTTATCCCGAGAAAAATCCTCTATTTTTCCAGATTTTTTAATCACTTTCAAACTAACATTTTCTACCCTTTCATAAGTTGTAAATCTTTTTTGACATTTTGTACATTCTCTTCTTCTTCTGTTTGCTTTCCCCTCTTCAGCATCACGACTTTCCAACACATTAGAATCATCAAATCCACAATATGGGCAAATCATAATTTTTATCTATATTTGCAATAAATTTTAAATATTATTATAAACACTATTAATAGTGGTTAGACAAGATAATACACGCTACCCTTAGAGATGGTCAACAACACAAAACCATCACAAACTATCTCAAAATAAATTCTTACAACAATTAAGCGGAGAAAAACAGTTTGTTGACACTACCAATAAACCTACTACTATAATATATAGATACTACTTAAATATTATTTCACCAAAACATAATGACACAAAAAATTAGTCGTCAAAAAGGTATTGCCCAGTTTTTAGTTATTGCCATTATGGCCTTTATGGCTTTAGGTATACCCACCGTCACCAAACTAGTTGAGCAAAACCAAGAGAATCGAAGCAAAGCCGCA
>CAYSTF010000026.1:8030-9052 GCA_964434125.1 uncultured Gammaproteobacteria bacterium | reverse complement strand
AAACTCACTAAATCATTAATATCTCTAAAATCAGTAAAGTTACTTTTACCCCTTAAAGCCATCTTTTCTCTTTTTTTATTTAAAATCCAATAACCGCTTTTTCTGATTTCCACCTCGCCATCGATACGGGTGTCTGCAAGCAACTGACTAATTCTACTTGACAAATTACAAGTAAAATTTTTATCCAACCTCGGATCAAGGTCACAAAGTTTTGCCGTCTTTTGATAATTTTGAGGATCTAAATATTTGAAACTTAAGTCTTCCAGTTCAGTCTTCGCCACCCAAATTCCCAACGATTCAGCTAATTTTGTATAAACATCTAAGGTTTCCCTTGATTTCTCAATTTGTTTTTCGGGACTCATATACTGCAAAGTCCTCATGTTATGCAATCTATCTGCCAATTTAATAGTTGATACTCGTGGGTTTATATAACTTTCACTTAAAAACTTTCTTAGAGTTTCCTTGTCAGAACTTGATTTAAGCTTTGTCACTCCAGAAACCAAACTCGCTACCTCATCACCAAACAAAACCCTAAGTTGACCTACCGAAACCCCACAGTCTTCAACTGTGTCATGCAACAAATCTGCCGCCAAAACGCTGTCATCTTTAATACCCCATTCATCTTTTTCAATATTGTATACCCCAACACAATGTGTAAAATAAGGCTCACCAGATTTTCGCAATTGACCATCGTGGGATTTTTGAGCAAAATCATGAGCCATGGAAACAACCGGAGATTCAAACTGCCTATTTCTTGATATATCGACCGAATTAGCTGATTCGGGTTTCATTTTGAGGATTATACATCCTAATAAAAAAATTATTAAGATAGATAATCTGTTTTGTATATTACACGACAAATCATCTAATAAGCGACTATTCAAATATATTAACCCCATTTTAGAGGTCAATATTTTATTGTATATTACCAATATATGAGTGACTTTAACCATCATACTCATCAAATTTATTCTTTTCAACAAGGGCTCTTTGAGCCCTTTTTTTTATGGACGAAAAAGGAC
>CAYSTF010000026.1:0-8020 GCA_964434125.1 uncultured Gammaproteobacteria bacterium | reverse complement strand
GTAATCCAAGTGGCTGCAGGGTTAATATCTTTACACTATGGGTTGGGGTTCCTGTTTGGAACCAGCGAAGCTGTCTATCATAATGGTATTAGCGGAATTACTTATGCCTTAATGTGTTCTTTGGGATTAATCTTATTAGCCAACCTAGTCCCGTTTTACCACAAAAACAAGCTACCTATTTGGTCATTATTCGAAAATAGATACGATAAAAGAGCCAAAAACTATACCGTGTTCTTGTCTTGGTTTTGGATGATAGGGGTAGTTGCCTCTCAAGTAATCAGTTCAGCATATATTTTTAATTTAATGGGGTTACCAATAGTTGTTTCACTTTTAATCGTCATTACCATTGTGAGTCTTATCTCTTTAATGTGTCTAGAAAAATTATCAAAAATTTTATTATATTTTTTAATAATAAACTCTAGTATTTTACTGTATAGTATTTTCTCATTACCAAAGATTGAAATTAATCAACTAATTACCCAATTTAGCTCAACCCAGTTTTCTATCAGCAATTATATTTCCTTTTTTAGTATCGCCATTCCAACGGTTCTAATTACTCTACTAGGAATGGACTTTCACCAGTTTATTGTTCGAGGGAAAAATATCTTCACCTCCACAAAAGCCACTATATCAGCAGGAGCAATTTTGGCATTTTTAACTCTTGTACCTACCGTGTTAGCTATGAAAGTAAAATTTAGTAATATTGTTCCCACCAATATAGACGGTAAGCAATTAATCCCTTATACCATGATTTATTTGAGCGAAAAATTTTTTGGAACAAACTTAAAATATTTATTTTTAGTAATACTTATTGCCACCACAGTCGGTTCTTGTAGTTGCTTAATCAGAATTATGGTTCAAACTTTTCAAAAGTTTGAATTTATTCCCAAAAAAATAAGGAAAAACAGAGAGATAATTTTATTATTAAACGGAATTATTATTTTCTTGTTAACCATAAAAAATAGCACCTTAATATCCTTAATTGTTTCATTTTATATAATCTACATTGTTGGAGTCCTAATCCCATTTATTACTCTTCTTTTTAAACAAAAAACAACTTCTTTAAACCGTCATCAATCTTTTGGTCTATGATTGCCGGCACGACCGTTTCTTTACTACTGCTCATATTATCAAAGCTGAATCTAATCATCATCCAACCACCATTGAATCTCGAGTTCATAATGTTAATCTCTGGAATTATGGCGTCACTATTTACGTTAATTAGTGATAAAATTGTTCAACTTAAATTTTTTAAAAATAACTCTTATGTCAAAAGAAACTATTGCTAATAAACCTAGAAATTATGCTGGTACCAAAGATTGGTTCGGATCCGATGTTGAACAAAGAAGGTTTGTGACCGAAACAGCTAGTCAAGTATTTAAAAGTTTTGGTTATGAGCCACTAGAAACACCAGTAATCGAATTAGCCGAAACACTTAATGGTAAATATGGGGAAGAGGGTAGTAGGACAATGTATTTATTTACCAAAGGTGGTGAAAACATTGGCTTACGATATGACCAAACAGTTCCCCTCGCCAGAGTTGCCGCTCAATATTCAAATGACCTAACTTTTCCTTATCGTCGATATGCCATCGGACCCGTATTTAGAGCTGATACACCCCAAGCTGGACGTTATCGTCAATTTACTCAGATAGATTTCGACGTCCTTGGTGTCGACAGTGTTTTAGCCGATGCCGAGGCTATTGCTATGCTTTACAAAATAACTGAGAAACTCGGATTTGAAGATTTTAAGGTACTTGTTTCTGATAGAGCATTATTAACAGGTATGGCACAACAAGTTGGGGCTACAACCAAAGAACAAATATTAACTGCTATCAGAGGTTGGGACAAACTCGCCAAAGTCGGGATAGACCAAGTCCTAATCGAAGTCGAAGATGTCGGTATCGACAAAGAAAAGTTTTCAGAATTAACCGAAAAATTACTAAAAATAGAAGGTACTAATAACCAAATTGTTGACTCTCTAGCCGAAATTTTTGGTGAGAATCAAACAGCCAAAGAGGGGATTGATAGACTGAAAAAAATAGTTGAATTAGTTGGAAGAATGAATGTTGCAGAAGAAAAGTGGAAAATTAGCCCAACCCTAGCCAGAGGGCTAGACTACTATACCGGTCCAATATTTGAAGTCGAAGCCGGAAAGGGAACAGGCTCAATCGCTGGTGGCGGTCGATATGACAACCTAATAGAGACTTTGGGCGGTCCGTCGATTACTGGAACAGGTGCCTCATTTGGATTGGAAAGAGTAATTAATGTTATGAACCAACAAAACTTAAATAAGGACAAAAAGGGTGGAATCGACGCTTTTGTTACCGTATTTAACCAAGAATGTTTAGCTAGTTCTTTAGATATAGCCACCAAGTTGAGGGAAAGTGGACTATCGGTCGAGATTAACCAAACCATGGATAAATTAGGTAAACAATTCAAATTGGCTGATAAACGCCAAGCAAAAGTCGCTATAGTATTAGGACCAGACGAAATCAAAGAAGGTAAGGTAACTATAAAATATTTACAACAATCACAAGGGGGTACAAAACAAAACCAAGAAACCGTGCTTGTTGACCAAATTTTAGACAGAATATCTTATCGACCAAATGACACCAAAGAATAATAAAATTTTACTAATCACAGCAACACACGGTGATGAACCATCCTCGCTTGAGGTTGTCAATAAAATTATTAAGACTAAATTTGGCTTGCAAAACAAATTCGATTTATTAATTGCAAACCCAAAAGCCCTAAAATTATCCCAACGATTTACAAAAAAAGACCTCAACAGGTGTGCCCCAGGTAACATAAAAAGTCTTATTTATGAAGAAAAAAGAGCCGCCGAGATAATTTCACTAAGCAAAAAGTATAATTTTGTATTAGACATCCACGCTTCAACCTCAAACTGTGGAATTATTACAATAATCTCCAAGCCTACACTTGAGAATATTATTCTTGCATCAATTTTAAATATAAAAAGAAACGTAATCTGGTATTCAAAAGAATCAAACATTGCAGGACCACTAGTCCAACACACAAAGTGTCCAGGAATTGAGATTGAACATGGACCTAAAAATAGTCAAAAAGTAAAAGATAAATTATATAAAATATTGGTTGATTTTATTCAATCTCTGGACAAAACACCAATCTCGACGATTCCCAACCTAGTCAAAAATAAAGAGTTTTATTGTGTCTATGGAAAGCTTGCTGGAAAACACGATCAATCAATCAAAGATTTTCACAAAGTGACAATAAACAAAGAAGAGTTTTACCCGTTCCTTGCCAATCAATATCCCGAAATAATTTGTTATAAATTAAAAAAAATACAAATGTTAGATAACTTTTGTTACTAATTAATATTAAAACGAAAACAATCAAACTAACATTGGAATATTTTAAATTCGCCTTTTTTTATTTTAAATAAATTTACATAAATTTATAAAAACAAACGATATATGATTTTAAATTACCTTATTAAGGATAAAAATTATACACAATCTATACAATAATCCTTTGTAAAATATCAACAACGCCCATTGTAAAAAATTTTTCTGATTTAAAATCACATATACCAGCTAACTCTATTTGTGCGTTGCCAACACAATAATGTACAGCAATATCCTTTCCAATAATATCTGTCGTTGAATCACCAATTACTCCAATTTCTCTTAGCCCCATTTCCTTCATTAATCTTTTTGCCCCTTCTCTTTTATTAACAAATTTTGGAGAAGCTATAAAAATTCCATATTCTTTATTAAAGTCTAATACCAATTCAAAGGGTGATTCGTCAAGTTTTTGTTTCAGCTTGCTTAATAAATTCGCCACAACTCGATTGTTTAGTGATATTTCACCATCTTTATCTATTGATCTTCCCCAAAATCCTAAACTACATTGTCTATAATTATTGATTAAAACATACTCAGAAAACTTTGGTCGTTCAGTTAAAAGTGAAATAGCATCCCCATACAAAAAACTTATTTTTTCCTTAGCTAAAATCTCGACTAGACTTCTTTTCAACCCAGAAAAATAATCCACAGACCCAGAAACCACCTCAATTTGTTTACGTTTACCAAGATTAACCAAAGCCCCTCTTTCTGCTATTATTGGTCCATTCATACCAAAGACATCTGACCATTTTTGCAGAGTAATTAGGGGAGTATCTGAACTAAGGCCAATTTGCCATCCACCAACTTGCAATCTACTAATTTCTGAATTAATTCTGTCGTCATTTATCTTATAATTTTTGTCAATAAGTGTCTTATCTAGGTCAATCAGTAATAGCTTATTTTTAGGTAATAGAATCTCAGGTCTCCTGACAAACTCAGCACTCATTTTCTATTCATAACCGAAACGTATAATTTCTTTAATTTTTCAACATCTACATTTGTTACGACTTCACAATTAGGCTCACCGGGGATAATTTCAGTGAGGCCAAATGTATCAGATTTTTCAGTTTCTACTCTTACTCTAAGTTTCTGGGTTTCAAATATTGAGGAATCTACTTCTAGGGCCACTGCCAATAGGTCGTACATAACCCCACCATCAAAACCACCAAAATCTTTGTCTTTAGTATAGTAATCAATATAAATCTGACTAATCTTTGCTAAACCAGACGCCAAATCAGGATTTGTTATTTGGTTAAACACTTCATTATTAAAAGTTACTTTTCTACAAACATTGGCAGGAACAATCGTTACTTTATTTTTTGATAATTTTAATAAACTATCTAAAGAATAAGGATCGTTAAAAACATTAAACTCAGCGTATGGAGTTACGTTCCCTTTTTCACCAAAGACGCCACCCATAATAACGATTTTTTTGGCTTTTTTAATTAATTCTGGTGATTTCTCTACCAACAAACCAAGGTTTGTTGTTGGACCTATCGCAATAACAGAAACTTCCTCACAAGAGGACCTTGATAAAATATCTTGATAGTGATCAACCGCCAAAACCCCAGATGTTTTTTTAGTAGTTTCTACACTAAAACCACCTAAACCATTATCACCATGAGACTGAGCGAAGCGGCTTGATCCTCTTATCGGTTTATCAGCACCGCGAAACACTGGAATGTCGTACTTAACAAGCTCTAATATTGTTAATGCGTTAGAACTACAATTCTCAAGTGTTGAATTGCCATACACTGTACAAATTGATTCAATTGGGAGTCTTGCTTTAATTCCAAAAGCAATCGCTAAGGCATCATCTACACCAGGATCAGTGTCTATAATAATTTTTTCAATCATATGTATTATTATAAACCTAAGGATAGTCTAAAATAAATTGATTAGAAGATTGACAATTTAAACCACTTTGATATTATCAAGACAATGATACAAAATATTGCTCAACATCATCATACCTTTTAATCTGCGGGTGTGTTATGTTCTACCCGCCGAAGAGCGGGTTTTTTTGTATTAAAATCATGGTGGTATTAGCTCAATTGGTTAGAGCGCAGCTCTGTGAAAGCTGAGGTTGACGGTTCAAGTCCGTTATACCACCCATATCGACTTATATTTAGTCAAAAAAACATAATTCAACGAAGGTTGTTTTATAAAATTATATGGATGAGACAATAAATATTCTCAAAGAACTAATAAAGATACCATCCTTTGTCGACAAGAATTCAAACGAAAATAAAGTTTCTGACTACATAATAAAATTTATTAAAAATAAAACAAAATATAAATACTACATACAACAGGTAGAAAAAGGGAGAAAAAACATTTTGGTCTTCAATAAACCAAACCCAAAAATTGCTTTATTTGGGCACATGGACACTGTTTTACCAAAAGCCGAAACGAATGAACCCTTTAATCCAAAGATAGATAAAAATAAAATTTACGGTTTGGGTGCAGTAGACATGAAAGGAGGCCTGGCAATAATGCTTGATTTGGCCCAATCCATAAACAACGACAATCTAGCTTTTGTATTTTCAGTCGACGAAGAATACGAATTTAAAGGTGCCCAAAAACTAAAAGAATTTAAAAATTTTAACCCACATTTTATCATTAATGTTGAGCCAACTGACAATAAAATACTCAACGGTTGTCGAGGTATTACTGAATTTAGTTTTGCAGTGCACGGAAAATCAGTTCATGCTGGTAGAAAAAAATTTGGTATTAACGCTATTGAAAAATCAGTTCAATTAGTAAAAATTTTTCAAAAAGAGTTAACCAAAACTGATGTTATTGACAGCGGTAAGACCACTATTAACCTAGCTTATCTCCATGGTGGCACACTCAAAATGTCGAATTCCAAAAAAACCGAAATCAGCGAATTGGGCATGGTAGTCCCAAATTACGCAAAACTTAATTGTGAAATTCGAATTGCTAATTTTAAGATTACCCAAAAATTTATTCAAAATAAATTGCAAGAAATTGCTAAAAAATTAAAAGTAAAAGTAGACGATTTTTATTTTAAATTCTATTTAGGTTCAATGATAACCCCAAAATCAGAACTTCAGAAATTCGAAAAAGCAATCAAAGATTCTAACGAGAAAGTTCAATATGCAGATATCAACGTGTCTGGTTATTACGAAGTCCAACTTTTACAAGAAAAATGGAACAGTAAGAGTGTAATATTTGGCCCAGGGCCAATTAGCCTATCTCACTCAGTTAACGAATACATCACAATCTCCTCTATTAAAAAAACAAAAAAAATTTTAACTAGACTAATTAATAACGATATTAGTTAGTCTTTTTTACAAATAAGGTTCTATTTGGATTTTCAGAATCTAATTTACCGATATATTCACCTGTCGTAATTATTTTTTTAGTTGTTCGATCAATTAAAACTTCGGGGCCTTGGATTTGTTGATAACCGATTCTTTGTGCTACGGCCATCATAGGCGAAAAACAATTGGTTCTATATACTGTGTCTTCTGGTCCTGTGACAGCTTCCGTAAGGATATTAGCTAAACCAAGACCTCTTAAATTTGAATTTACGCCACATTCAGAAAAATATCGGAAACAACTGTCACTAATATAAGCTTTTCTCAGAATTTCAGACATGGCTTTTTTATTTTCTTCAAGAGACCATTTTTTTTCGACCAATTCATCAACATTAGTCAAATAACTCCAAGAAAAACCAACAATTCCACTGTCAGAATTAACAAGTGCTAACCTAAAGTCTGGTTTATGTGCTTCAGTAAAAATATAGTCGACGGTTTCATCTAATGGGTATGCTTCGCCCAATATTCCACCACACTTACATATGTCACCGATAGATCTCTCCATACCCTCAAAAGTGCCACAACTCCTACACTTAACAAATTCATTCCATGGAGGTGCTGCAAAAACATTGATATATAAACTAGCGATGTCTTCAAGGGCTTCTCTCTTATCACAAATATCATCAAAACATACTTATCAATATTAAAATTTGTTTTTTCTAACATCATTACCATCTTTATATCAAAAAAACACAGGAAAACACAACGATTTAAATCGCGCACTTCTAACTGATATATATGTTTTATTTTTTTACCAATTCGTCTCTAAGTTTCATCCAAATTTTCCCAAGTTCATTTCTTCCATCTTTATTTGGACCCCACCCCCAACAATCATCTTTTGGAGAATCTTCGACAATATATTTATCACCAGTCTGAATCAGCTTATGCATCACATATGGATTCTGTTCTAACTTATGTCTTACAATATCTTCCATAATTCCAACCTTTATTTCTTCCCAATTTTTAGGAGCTTTTTCAGCATTCGCTTTGGCAATTTTAAAAGCTTCATGCGCCGATTTTGAATTAAAAATTTCTTCAACTAATTCTGGCGCTGTCTCAAAAAAATGTGATGCCTGATATGCATGTTCTGACGTTTTCCAAATCCTTCCTTTCCACTCAACTTCAAAACTAGAAAAATTTGAAAATACATAAAATTCTCTTTCATAAAATCCAACTACTTGTCCTGAAGTATCTAATTGGGAATCACGGTTTTGATAGGTATTATCGTTCATAAAACAGTATATCAAATGAAGTTTGTTGCCCCGCATGGATTCATACCTAACAGATA
>CAYSTF010000025.1:0-9182 GCA_964434125.1 uncultured Gammaproteobacteria bacterium | reverse complement strand
CGTTGGATCTTTAGAGCTTTAGTTTGGAGCCAGCGAAGATCTTTTGTCCAAGGGTGATTTGGAACATCTTTTTTTGTAGCAGTCGAACCAACGATGACTAGAGGGAATTTGTTTTTAAGACAAGCCTTGACCAACCCTGGGACGTTTTTGTTCCAATTGATATCGCCAACATATAAAACAAATTTAGCAGGTAATTTATATTTTTTTCTAATTTCTTCAAGTTTATTTTTATCGTTAATTATTTTATAAGAATTGTCTGCTCCTAAGTGAGTGACAAAGATTTGTGAAGTTGGTTATTATTTTATTAGCATATTTTAGGTGATTTTTTTGGATTAACCATTTGATTTTTCCTTTGATACCAGCTGGAAAATGATTTTTGAATTGTATTGGAATTAGGTCATGGACTGTTACAACATAAGGAATTTTTTTGTTTTTTGGTAATGTTAATTTGAAAGGATCAAAATAGGGATAGTGGATTAGTTTATAGTTTTTAGCTCTTAGCTCTTGGCTATTTTTAATGAGATCTATTGACCATTCTTTGTATTTAGGGTTGGTCTTGATTTCTTTTTGTAGAGATTTAACTAAATTATCAGTGTAATAGCCGACACCACGAATGGCGTTACCATCAATAGTTGGTGAAATGTCGATAGCTATTTTAACTTTTTTAGTCATTTTTTGTCCCAGTCTTGGGTTAAACTAATATTTCGATTAGTTTTTATAAGTTCATAATATTTATTGTAAGCTATAGGGAAACGAAGAGCGGAAAAATAGGAAAAAACGAAACCAGCTAAACCATCAACATAGCCTCGATGACGAAAATATGTTTTAAAAAACCACCAACTTGGTTTTAATAAATAGTAGTTTAAAAAACTTAAAAAATTAATTTTTACCTTATTGTCTTTGAGCTCTTGAGCTAATAAGGTGGTATAGCGATTGGCTCTTAATAAATAAAGAGAAAAGGAAGTGTCAGCATAATGTTCTAAATCATTTTTTAAATAGCCAACTTGACCATCAACAACAGCTTGTTCGTGGACGTCTTTACAAGGGAGATGAGCTTTACCATTTTTATAAAATCTAACTGTATAATCAGGATATTGACCGCCTTTGGTAAGAAAGCTACCTAAGAAATAATTTTTTCGAGGTATCCAGTAGCCATTTTCAACTATAGAATTAGGATTTTTATCGAGTATCGAGTTTATTTCATTTTTTAAATCAGAAGTGACAATTTCATCAGCATCAAGTTGAAGTATCCAGTCACCCTTACAAGCGTCAATGCCCATTTGTTTATTCAGGTGAAACATAGGTTTATTGGTAGTAGAAATTACTTTGGCTTGTTTAAATTTTTTTACCAAAGAAACAGTGTCATCTTGAGATTGGCCGTCGACAACAATAATTTCAGTAGCAATATCTTTAATGGCGTCCAAACACTTAACAATGTTTTTTGATTCGTTGTAAGTAGCTAAGGTGACCGAAAGGGTTGATTTTGGTTTCATTGTTTGTGGTAAATATTAAATGCTGGTTGGTTGTTGGTGAAATTAAATGTTTTAATTGGTTGAACCGGGATTACTTCATCACTAGCAATTACTAATGAGTTGGCCGGTATGTCACCCCAATTGATTTTACCAAAATGATACTTATCATACTCAGCAACGGTAGAAAAACCAAATTTGTCAGGTTGAGTTAGTTTTATCTGTGATTGAATAAGTGAAGGATTGTAATGAGAATAAAATAAAAATAATATGTATGGTTGATCATATTTGTCGGTAATATAAATATTTTTGTAATTATACTTTTGAGATTCGACGAAAGGGACTAGCTTGTCAAACTCGTATTGCCAAGCAAAAGGATATCTTTTGGCGTAATGGAAAAAATAACCATCAAGATAATAACCAATAAAATAAGAATAAATAATAATAAATATCCCACCTAAAGCTAAAACTGAAGATCGAGTGAAGTTAGTAGTAATATAATCAAAGAAACAATAAATACCGCAAGCGATTAGGATAGACAACGGAATTACCATGGATAAAGCCCTAAGTGCTGAAGGAGCTTGAAAGGTTAACGACGAAGCTAATGGCGATATAAACAAAAAACAAATGATAAATATTTTAGATTTATCATTAAAGATTTTTGACTTTAGTAAATAAATTAAACCAAAAATTAAAAATGGTAGATCGATTAAATGAATTTGTCCCATTTCAGGAACTTTTGAACGAGGAACTTCATCTCCGTTAATAGCCAAAAAATTTAAATCGAAATGTGAGGCATATTTTTGAGCCCAAGAAATTATATATAAAATTCTTTTATTGTGCATAATGCGATTAATTATTTTAGTGTTACTGTGATGGTTTATCAGTTCATTGGCCCTATTTAAAGGACCCTGGTCAGCACCTAAACCCACACCACCGATACGAGCTGTTCCACCGTTGTTAAGAAAAGAAAATATTACTGGCAGACATAATGAAACACCGAATAATATTGGAAAAAATATTTTTTTTATGTTTTTAATTAAGAACTGGAAATATAGCATTACCAAACTTAGGGCTAATAAAGGAGCAATTAGTCTAGCTGAATGGTAAATATATAGTGACAAAGAATAATTTAAAACAAAAAGACTAAAATTAAAAATAAATTTTTCTTTGATAGATTTGAAAAAATAGTAAGTTCCAATAACTATAAATGAAAGGGCAGCTGACGACTCCCAAGCCCCACGACTAAAATGAATATGCCAGGGAGATAAAGATAGAACTATAGAGCCATAGAGCGCTAGAACTTTAGATTTTGAAAGTAGTAAAACTAGTTTATATAAGAAGAAAATAGCTAAGATTGATAAAATTAAATTAGGAAGACGAACAGCCAGAGGAGTTAGACCCAGTAATTTTACAAAAGGTAAGGCTAAATAAACATAACCACCCGGTTTATAATCTCCAAACGACTTGAAATGAAGAGGCCACGAGATTCCGTGTTCGTCTTTACCGGTCAGAATTAGAGAATAAGCATTGTAACCAAGAGCAGCTTCGTCTGGATTTAAGGCTGGGGTATGACTTAGGTCAGTAAATCTAATTAAAAAAGCTATTAATATAATAAATGGTAGTAATAATTTATGGATTTTCATATGCATAAAAAGTGGAAATATTACTTATTGGACTAAGTGGTAAAAGATTACCGAATTCAGGCTTTTTATCAATCCCCTGTCGATAAATTTCTTCTTGAGAAAAAATTCCTAATGTTTTGGAGTGATCTTTGATAAAATCATAATGAGAAGTTTGAAAATGAATATTATCAATGGTTTTTACTTTCCCAGTATCGAGACTTGCATCTTCTAATTTAGCTTGTTTTTGGTATTTTTTGGGAGAATATTGAGTATAAAAAAGATAGTAAATATATGGTTGACCATAATAGTCAGTAATGTAAATGTCATTAAATTTTTGTTTATATTTTGAGACATAATCAATAGCGTTTTTGTAACCATATAGAAAATCTACTGGACGATTGATAACCATATGGTTTAAATACAAGTCTCCATAATATATAAAAGAAATTAGATATAAACTTAAAATAATTATTTTAAAGAATAAACTATTAAATTTTTCTAGAACAAAAAATATTCCATAAGAAATAAAATAGACCAAGGGAATAGATAAAGACATTGATCTAACAGATTGAATTGAATCACGGGTTAGAGCTGAAGGTATGGGGGCCACAATTAACCATAATAAAAAGAAGATGTTTAACTTATCTATTTTAATAAGACTAAGAGATCTAAATAATCCAATTACTAAAAATATAAGGCTGGGATAAAGAATTACTCCAATATAAGGTGCTGAGTGTCTGGGGTTTTGCCAGTCACCTTCGAAAATTAAAAAACGAGGTGAAAAATGATTAAAGTACCTGGAAAAAAAATTTCGAACAAAAAAGATTGGCTGGCTATGAAAAACTTGATAGTCAAGTTTGTTAGTTTCATTAATAATTGTTTGAGTTTCAACCTTACTTCTAGGATAAGAAAAAAGGCTGATAACCTTAAGTCGATTTGAGTTACTGTTAAATAAAAGACCCCAGGCAATAGGAATAGCAAATAGAATTAAAGGAAGAATAAATGATACAAATATTTTTTTTAATTTTAATTTTTTAAAATTTATTAAAAATAATACTAAAATTAATAGTAAACTAATCATTTTACCGGCTTGATAGGTATACAAAGAAAGACCAAAAATTAAAGCTGAAATTAATAAGTATTTTATCTTTTGAAGATTTATGTATTTGAAAAATAAGTAAGAAGCAAAGACTAATTGAAAAGTTAAAATATTGGTCTCCCAAGCTCCTCTACTGAAATGAATATTATATGGATTTAGGGCCAAGACTATCATCGAAATAATTGCGGTTTTATGAGCCTTTGGGTTAATTTCTTTAATTAGTAGATACAAAATTATTGGTAATAAAGAGCCTAAAATTATTGACGGAAGTCTAACGGCATATTCAGTGAGCCCAAAAAGAAAAACAAAAGGTATACAGAGATAGATATAAAGCCCGGGCTTGTAGTCGCCAAATGATTTAAAAATTATAGGTAAAAATTTGCCGTATTCATCTCGACCGGTTTTTAATATTGAGAAAGCATTGTAACCAAGAGCGGCTTCGTCCCAAAGAAGCGGTGTGGCTTGAATATAAAGTGATCGGATCAAGAAACTTAGGATAAAAATAGAAATATATAAAATATATTTTTTGTTATTTAATATCATTTTATTTCCAAAATTTCAAAAGCAGGAGTATTGTCTAAAAATTTTATTGTTTTAATCAGATGGTTGCTTTGATTGTAGTTGTTTGGAGAGGTAATTAAAAGGGTCTTGATGTTTTGGGGAATGTTTAAGGTTTTATCTTTTATTTCCCAATCGTTTACAAATTTAAATTTATCAAAACTATCTACCCAATACCAATTGGCGTGATAATCCCAGATTTTTGTAGGGTTATGTTGATATTCTTTTGGGTTCCAGGGCCAATAAAATAAAATGAATTCGTGTGGTTCACCATACTTTTTGGTAATAATAATTTGATCATAATCTTGATATTTGTCTTTGACATATCCAACCATTTCTTGGTAACCAAATTGCCAAGAAGAAGAATAATTTTGGGCATAAAGTTTATATTTAGACCAAAATAGGTATTGACCTAAAAGTAGGGACAAAATTATAAGTAAAGTTGTTAATTTAGGTGTTTTTTTATAAATTATATTTATTCCAATAGTAGAAATTATTATTATGATAGGAAAAAAGACGATACTTCTGAGGACATGAGGGGCATCTCTGGTGATGCTTGAGGGTATAGGGGAAATTAATAGCCAAAAAAGGAGTATTTGAAAATATTTTTGACTAATGTTTTTTAAGAGATAAAAAAGGCCGAAGACTAAAAAAGGCAAAATAATAGGTGAAATAATAAAAAAGTTTGGAAGACTAAATTGGTAGTGTGAACCACCGTTTTGAAAAAGAAAACTAGGATTAAAGTGGCTTAGATAATTAATAGTAGCTTTATATGTAAAATAAGTAGCTTTATTGATTAACAATCTTGGGTAAATTTGACGAAGCTCATTAATACGGTTAACTGAACCCTGATCGAGAAGTGATACCCATTGATACCTTGCTTGTCCTGATTGATTAAGAGTTTGGAAAATAGCAACAACAGATAGAAAGATAAAAGGTAAATACTTAAACCAATCTTTAGCAATTTTGATTTTATCTTTTAATAATAAATAAACTAATAAAACGAGATAAAAAGGAAAAAGAACTCGACTACTATTGTAAGTAAAAAGTGAAACTCCAAAAATTAAGGTACTTAAGGAATATTTTTTTTGGATTAAGAAATAAACACTAAGACAGAATAAAAACATAAACAAATTAGCCTCGAGTGCAATTCTAGACAGAAAAATAGTACCAGGTGAAAAGGCACTGATGACTGCCCCTAATAAAGCTAATTTAGGATTATCGGGATATATTTTTTTTAATATCAAGTAAATTATTAGAGGAAGTAAAGATCCAGCGAGGATAGATACTAGGCGAACTGAAAAACTATTTAATCCAAATAATAAAACAGACGGAACTGTCAAATAGATATAAACTGGCAATTTGTAATCGCCAAAACACCTAAATATGGTTGGCATAAAATTACCCCACTCGTCTTTACCTGTTTTTAGTATTGAATAAGCATTGTACCCATGCGACACTTCGTCCCAATTTAAACTAGGCGGGTATTTATCAATATAAGCTATTCTAAAAATTAAACCTAAAAAAAATATTAATAATAAATATAATTTAAGGTTTTTCATTTACTAGTATCATAAACATATATCGAAGGCTCTAATTTTGATTTACTGGGATAATAAATTATATAGTGTGGTTTTATATCTCTAAATTCTTCTGGTCGACCGACAATTAGAGTATTTGATAATAAAATATCACTAGGGATATTTATTTCTCTAAAAATATATTTATCTAAAGAATACTCACCAAGCTGATCTAGAAAGGAAAGTTTTTTTGATTCGTATTCGAGCCAAGAAGAGGAATCTTTCTGAAATATTTTGGGATTAATATTTTGAAAAAAAGAAACATAGGCTTGTGGTTCAGATAATTTTCTTGAATAGATGATTTGATTTGCAGAAGTATTTTTGATAATTTCATTAACTTCTTTGTGGCCATACAACATTCCTTGTGACAATATTTGATTGCCTTGAAAAAAATATCTGATTAAAAATATACTACTAAATCCTATTAATAATAAAGTACTAACCAATAAAGTAGACTTTTGGATTTTTTTTGAAAATGTTTCTAAAAATACGATAATTCCTGTTGCCGATATAATTTGAATATACGGAGACATGAGAGAAACTCTGTTGGCAGAATATTGCCCTTTGGCAATGGCAGCAATTAGTGGTGGAATTAGAACAATTAAGAGTAAAAAACCTATATTTAAACCATCTTTTTTAAAACCATTTTTTACAATATAAATTAAGCTTAAAATAAATCCAACAAAAGGTATTAGCCCTAAGACTCCGTATCCAGGAACCATACCATAAGTAGTTTCTCCTGCACCTTGGGTTAGAAGAAATTGAGGCGAAAAATAGGAAAAATAATTATGAGTAAAGGTTTCATACAAATAAATAATTTTGTTGTAAAAAACTTTGGTAAAGCTATATGGTAAGCCATTTTTAGTAATTTCAAATTGGCTATTGGAAACATAACTCCATTTGTCTGTTGGGTTAAAAATAGCTATATCACCAGTCCGACTAGTTTTGATTTGGGAATTGATTAAATAGTTACTGATAAAAAATAAAATAAAAAGAGAAATAATCAAAGTAAAATTTTTTGATTGTTTGTAGGTTTTTTGAGAAAAAATCAGAATAAATAAAAGTATAGGAATAAATAATTTGGCTGAATGATAGGTAAAAAGACTTATTCCAAAAAATAAAATAGAAAAAAAATAAATTAATGGTTTGTTAAAAAGATGTGCTAAAAAGAAAAGATAAAACCCAAAAGAGACAAAAAATATTACTAAATTTGCCTCAAGGGCAATACGAGACATGGGTACAAGCCAGGGTGAAATAGAAACAAAAAAAGCACTTAAAAGAGATATCTTTTTATTTTTAAATAGAATATCGCTAATTAAAAAAGTAAGTAATATGGTAAAGACAGAAAATAAAGCATTAGGCAAACGAACAGCAAAAGTATTTAATCCAAATAATTTAATTGAAGGGATCATTAACAGAGTTTGAATCGGTGGTTTATAATCACCAAAAGAACGTAAATTAAAAATATTTGAACTACCCCACTCGTCTTTTCCGGTATTCAATATAGAATAGGCGGTATATCCTTGTGCCAATTCGTCTGGAGTATAAGAATTAGGTATAGAACCTAATTTATAAAAGCGAAGAAAAGAACCTAATAAAATTATAAAAATTAAAAGTATTTTTGTTTTCATTGTTTTTGGATAATCTGACCCAAAATTGTGTTATTGGGGTTGTAAACAGTTTTTATGGTGTGATAACCACTATATTCTTTTTTGGTAAAATCCATGTCTCCAGGAATATCGTTTAACTGAAAAAGTAGAAAAACATCTCCAGATTGAGAAATTTGATTGATAGCATTTAGGTGGTCATTTTGGTTGTAATCATTTATAAAATAAATATTTTGATTTAGTTTAAATCCAGAAAAATTGTAAACGATATTTTTTTGGTTTTTGTCATCTAAAAAACCGTTATTTGTAGAATATTTTTGATAAAAAGTATACGGCAGTAAAGAATTGTACTTGGCATTGCTGATATATATATTTTTTGTTGTTTTTGGTGTGGCAGAAAATAGTTCTTTGTATCCATAATTCCAGGACTCAAATGAATCCTTTGGATAGTGAACAAAATATTCGTGATAATACCCTACTATTTGGAAAGATAAAAAAAATAATAAAAATACCAAACTTAATTGACTAATAATGTGTTTATTATTTAATAATTGAAAAATCCCTAACGATATAAAATAAGATAAAGGTATTATCATTAAAAATAGCCTAGTAGCGTGGTTGCCTCCGTTGATTGTAAGTGATGAGGCAATGGGGGCAATTATCAACCAAAAAAACATTAGTGAATTTAGTTTATTCTTGCTTGATATTTTAAATAATCCACACAAAAGAAAAGGCAAAAAAATTGAGTATATTAGACCAAAACCCGGAACAGTGTGGCGAACATTAGACTGATCCCCGTTAATAAACAAAAACGGTAAAGAAAAAGAGGATAAATAATTTTTGAAAAACTCGTTTACCCATGTAACGGGTTTATTGTGAAAGATGGCTTCAATACTTGGTGAGGACGCAGAAAAAATCGTTCTTTTGTTTACTATTTGATCGATGAGATTTTGATTATGAAAGATACTAATAAGGTTAAAACGATTAGCCGCAGAACCAAAAAATATTTGGTACAAAATTGGGCCAGTAATTAGACAAAAAATAAATAATGAGACAATAAATGACTTTGGATTTAGTCTTGATTTAAAGATAGATAAATTGGTAAAAAATATAAAAGCAATTATAAGAGGAACAAAAATATTGGCAGTGTTGTAGGCGTAAAAACTAAAACAAAAAGAAATAACACTAAAATATAAAAATTTATTTTTTGAAGAATCAAGATATTTGAATACAAAATAGATACC
>CAYSTF010000024.1:0-9194 GCA_964434125.1 uncultured Gammaproteobacteria bacterium | reverse complement strand
GTTAATACGGTTTGAAGGTATGTAATCAAGGATGGTGTTACACAAGTCACCGTGAGGATCGATGACAGCGACTCCTCGACCTTTACGGATGTCGTCAATGGCCATGTTAGCAATGAGGGTGGTTTTTCCGGTACCAGATTTACCGATAATGTAGGTATGGCGACGACGATCTTCCCCTTGTTTGATGCCAAAGATTGAATCTTTGTTGCGAAATTCGGTTTTGGCAAAAAAAGTAATATTGGCTTTTTCTTCGGGAGTGGCGTTGTCAGAAATTGGTAAGTTTTCGGGTGGATCAGAATATAGTTTTTTACCCCAAGCAATATTGGGTAATTTGGTTAAAATATTTGGAAAATGCCAAATAATAGATAACTCTTCAGTATTAAAAATTTGTTTTTTAAGATGACTGGTGATTTCTCTGTCCAAAATTGATTTTAATATTTTCTTTTTGGTAAAAAGACCAGGTGAGAAAGATTTGATGTAATTACCGCGAGGATTGGTATAGGCCCCAAAGGAAGAGGAAACAGAAGTAATTAGATTTGCGTTATTTGAAATAAGGTTTATTTGGGCAAAAAGGCCTGGATATTGAATTTTTTGTTCAAAAATTGCCTTGTCGGGGTGGGCAGTACGGATATTACGTTGGGCATCAACTAAAATTCCATCTTGAATGGTACTAATAATACTACCTTGCCAATTTTTGGGAGCAGAAGAAAGAATAATCTGAAAAACAAAGAAGTCTTTGGCGTCATTTGAACGGGACAGTGGTGCTAGTACTGAATTTAGAGGATCGGTGTCTTTAAAGTCTTTGGTGGTTTTAAGGGGGTAACTGTAAGCTTTTCCTAATCCTAATTGGGTAAAATGGAGGCTGCTTGTTGATAGATTGATGGTTTGGGCCATTGCTTCTTCTTGGTTTGATTGTTGGGGGGTGGGGTAGTTGTTTAGGTAGTCTTGGGTTTCTTTTAGGGCGGCACTGGAGTATTGGGCCAATATTTGAGAGCGAAAAAATTCCATATCACTAGTGGGGACAACGACATAAAATCTTATTTGTCCGTCTTTTAGGACAATCTCTAGAGATGAGATGGTCTTTTTTTTATTGGTTAGTTTTTCAAAAAAAGTTGATTTAGAAAACTGAGTGAAATTAGCTAGCAAGGCCGACATTGATTCGAAGGTATATTCGTTTTCTTGGGGAAGACGGACTTCAAGGATGGTTAGTTTGTCGTTGGGCATAGCATTATTTTAGCAATTTTTTATAAATTAACACTGATTGTATTGTAGTAGACCTATAATTATTATAGATTATATCTTATATTTAAAATATATATAAATATTGTGAGTATTTGTAATAAATAAGATGAATGAAAACGAATACTTTATTGTGTTATAATCACTCCAATTAAAAATTATAAATTTTTGACACGAGAATCCTGGGGTAAAAACCCAGTGTCAGAAATTAACAAACCCGTAATTGCGGGATAAGTAAGGAGGATTCCGAAGAATCGGAATAAAAAATTATGGCAAAAGTAGTAAAAAAAACCGTCAATCGAAGCGGAAAATCTTTGGTTAAAAAGGCCTTGGTTGTTAAAGCCAAAAATCAAAGCAAAATTTCTGTTGAAAATATAAAAAAATTAAACGAGAGGAAGCTAGAAGAGAAAAAGAGTTTGGATACAAAAGCTAAAGTATTAGAAAATTCGAAACCAGAAGAGAAAAAGGAACTAGTCAAAGAAGATAAAAAATACAAATTAACTATTGGGTTAAAAGATTTATTAAATGCGGGTTGTCATTTGGGTCACAAAATTTCCAAGACTCACCCAAAAGCAAGAGATTTTATTTATGGAAAAAAGGATGGAATCGAAGTAATTGATTTGATTAAAACATTGGACTCTTTGGATAAAGTTTGCAATTTTGTCTATAACCAAAAAAGAAATAATAAACAAATAGTTTTGGTGGGAACCAAGAGACAGGCTCGCGAGATTGTTCGAAGAGTGGCCATGGATGCTGGAGTTCCTTACGTAACCGATCGATGGCTAGGTGGAACTATTACTAATTGGGAACAAATTAAAAAAGATATTAAAAAACTAAATGATCTAAAAGATGGTATCGAAAAAGGCAAGTTTACTGAAAACACCAAAAAAGAAATATCTGAAATGAACAAAGAAGTAACTCGATTGGAAAAAATTGTTGGAGGCTTAGTTACTTTGGACAAAATGTTTGATGTCTTAATGGTAGTTGATGCTGGATACGAAAAAACAGCCGTTAAAGAAGCAAAACTTAAAAAAGTGAAAACAATTGCTATCAGCGATACCGACGCAAATCCTTATAAGATTGATTTGGCCATAGTCGCCAATGATGATTCGACTAAGAGTGTCAATTTGATTATGGAGGAAATTGGTAGGGCGATTAAAGCAGCTGGAACTAAATAGCTAGTAGTTGTTAGTTAGCAGTAAGTAGCAAAAAATAAAAATTAAATACAAAATAAACTTATGGAAAATAAAAAAATAATTGAACTAGTTAAAAAAATTAGACAAGAAACTGGTTTGGGAATAATGGAAATAAAATCAGCAATAGAAGAAGCTAGCGGTGATGAAGTAAAGGCGAAACAAATATTAAAAGAAAAAGGATTTAAAAAAGCTGAAAGTAAAACCGAGAGAGAAACACACCAGGGAAGAGTAGCTACTTATACCCATTCGACTGGGAAAATAGGGGTGATGGTAGAGCTTCAGTGTGAAACTGATTTTGTGGCCAAACATGAAGACTTTGTTGGTCTCACCAAAGATATTTGTTTACAAATTGCGGCGATGAATCCCGAAACAGTTGAAGACTTGCTCAAACAAGAATTTATTAAAGATAGCAGTAAAACAATTGAAGAAATGATAAAAACTTTAGTAGCAAAGTTTGGTGAAAATATGAAGTTGACTCGATTTGCTAGATTTGAGATATAAATAAATTTTTCTGTTTGAGCCATTGACTTGACTAAAAATTAACACTATTCTCTTTGTAGATTATTGTTAATTTTTAAAATTTTAAAATGAATTTGAACAGAAAAAGAGGCGTGGCTCAGTTATTTGTTGTCGCAGTAATGGCATTTTTAGCATTAGGACTCCCATTAACTACAAAACTGGTTCAACAGAATCAAGAAAATCGAAGTCAGGCAGCGAGCACCAAACCATCTGGAGAAATACAATGTTCTTTAAATACTAGTTATGCAGACTGTGGTCCTAAAAAATATTGTGGCTATGGGGGGGATATCCAAGATGAATATGGAAACTATGTGGAGGGAAAGTGGGTCTGTAAAAATAAAAAATCAAATGGAAATAAGTGTAATGATAACGATGATGCTTGTGATTATAATTTATATTGTGGTACTAAAACTACCATTGTTGACGGAGAGGAAATAATAGAAAAGGTGTGTATGCAACAAAAAGCAGACGGTAAAAAATGTGATGATTTTTTACAGTGTAAATCTCTTTATTGTAATAAAGAAAACATTTGTTCTCAGCAGGAAATGAAATATCAGAAGGATTGCAAGTGTCGTGATACAGCCGATAGCTGCGATTTTGGTTTAAATGCAGAACTGTCTATTGATGAATCGAACAATTTGGCAAAATGGAAGTGTCTTCCTGTTTCAAAAGACGACAAAAAGACTGGTTATATCTCGGGTTATTGTGATAATGCTGTTAATTGTGAAAAAAGAAATGCTTTTTCGGATGATCCTGATAAGGTTTACTGCGGTAGAGCAGAAAACAAAACGTTTACATCGCCCCCAGATACTGAATTATGTAGAAACGGTACAGGGACATTGGTATTATCTAATAATAGAAAAGTTATGTCATCGGAGGATGGAAGGTTTTATCTTTGGGTTTGTGCTGGTGGAAATCATATAGCTTGTAAGGCAAAAAGAATGGCTCCTGGTGTTTGTGGTGATGGGTATAAGACACCCAATACTACAATAGCAAGCTCCAAACCAACAACCGGCTTGTGTTCTAGGGGAGAAATCTCAAAAGAGGGTATACGGTATAATGATAAAACTAATTCGTGGCAATGGTATTGTGATGGGGTAAACGGTGGGAATAGATCTGGTCGATGTGAAGTACAAAAAACTACTCCAACAGCTACTCCAAAGCCAAAGACTTGTTCTTATAGTGGGATAATTTATGGCGTTGGAAAAGCAATTTGTCAGGGTGACAAACCAGCCGAATGTTTGTCAACTGGAAGTTGGAAATTATTTACTGCTTGTAAATATGGGTGTACCGGATTGGGTATTTGTAAGACCGCCCCAACTTCAACACCAAAGCCAGTTTGTAGTTCAGGAGCTAGGGTCTGTAGTGGAAGCTCATTAAAGATATGCCAAAACAATAATTGGCAAGTGGTTACAAATTGCCAATATGGATGTCTCAATGGTGGTTGTAAAGCTGTTCCAACACCAACCAGGAGACCAACCGCTACACCAACAAAGAGACCTATCGCGACTCCAACCAGGGTCCCGACACCTAGACCAATAAGTGTCAATGGTAAATGTGGATCGACCAGAAATGCATGTATTAGTGGTTCTTTTAGTGATTTAACTGACTCTTCAATTTCTTATTTATGGAAGTGTATGGGTAAAAATGGAGGAATGAGTGTTAGTTGTTCGCTTAGGAAACCTTCATCTGGTTATACTAGATAATAATAAAAATACAAGCTTGATTTTTAAAATATAATAGTTATTATTATTTTAGAATTATAAATTTAGAATAAATAAAAAATGAAAAATAAATCAAATTTGATTGCTTATGGGTTAATGTCTTTGGCTTTGGTTGTAGGAATATTTTTGTCGGTAAAATCAGTTAATCAATCTCAAGATACTCGAAGTAGCGCAGCGGGTGAAGAAACTTCTTTGGATGAGATGGTAATTGATGGTGTTTGTGGCACTGCTAACGGGAATACGGTACAAATGGCTCCAACAGATGATGAAGCTTGTGATATCGGAGCAATTAATTGGTACGATTCCGAGGGTTCTGATGGTGACTATAATTGGTCATGTATTGGGACAACAAATGGAAAAGTAGACGATTGTACCGCTACAGTAGCTGTCTCGGAATAGAATATGATAGATTTTGCTAACGTAAAACTTCGAATGGGCAAGATTTTGTCGTTGTTTGTCAACGATATTGCCTCGATTAGAACTGGGCGGGCGACACCTGGATTGATAGAAAATGTAGTTGTTACTGTCTATGGTGGTCAAAAAATGAAGTTGATAGAGCTTGGTTCGATTGGAGTACCTGATGTTAGGTCTTTGACTTTTCAACCGTGGGATCAAGCATTGATTCGAGAAATTGGGAATGGGATTGCCGTAGCAAATATTGGGATGAATCCGGTAGTTGATGGACAATTGATTAGAATGAATCTACCAATGTTGACAGTAGAACAGAGAGAGGACTATATTAAATTACTGGGAAGAAAATTGGAGGCAGCCAGAGTAATGGTGAGAGACGCTCGGGGTAATTATCGAAGTGATTTGCAAAAGGCCAAACAAGAAAAAACAGTTTCAGAAGATGAATATAAAAGAGACGAAGTAGAGTTGCAAAAAATAACTGACGAATATATAAAAAAGTTAGAGGAAACTGCTAACAAGAAAGAAGTGGAAATAAGAGGTTAAATTAGATTGTAGATTTTAGGTCGTTGATTGTAGATAATGAATCTATGGATTTAATAATATTTATAGTAGCGTTGTCAGTATTAGTTTTGGTTCATGAATTTGGTCATTTTTTTGCGGCAAGAAAAACTGGGGTAAGAGTAGAATTTGGTTTAGGTTTACCGCCCAAAATTGTCGGTAAAAAATTTGGAGAAACGGTTTATAGTCTAAATTGGTTACCGATAGGTGGCTTTTGTAAATTATATGGAGAAGATTCAACAGAGGAGTCGATTGTAGGTCAGAATAAAAACAAATCAGAATCGTTTCAATATAAAAACCCATGGCAGAAATTATTGATAGTACTTGGTGGAGTATTGATGAATTTAGTGTTGGCAATAGTAATTTTTAGTATAGTTTATACAATTTTGGGGGTACCCACAGAAAGAGATAGAGTGTCAATAGTGGCAGTATCGAAAAACTCGCCCGCAGAAAAAATTGGGTTACAAGAAAAAGACATAATCGTCGGCGTTAATCAAAAAGAAATTAAAAAATCTGAGGAACTAATCGAAGAAGTGGCAAAATATAAAGGAGGTATGGTTATGTTAAATGTAGTTAAAAATGGTGGTGGAGAAAAATCTTCGGTACAAATTGAAGTAAGGGAAAACCCTCCTGAGGGAGAAGGATCTATGGGGGTGGCGATTTCTAACACCGAATTAGTCAAATTCCCTTGGTATCGAATTGATAAAGGAATAATGGCAGGTTTTAAGGAGGCTTATTATTGGGGAGAAATAATTTTTGGTGGAGTAGTAAAAATGATAAAAGGATTATTGACGGGACAAGTACCCAAGGATGTTAGTGGTCCGATTGGAATGTATGAAGCAACTAGTGCAATAAAAAAGAATCAGGGGATATTGGCCGTTATTCATTTTTTTGGAATAGTATCGGTTAATTTAGCGGTAGTAAATATTTTGCCTTTTCCAGCTTTAGATGGAGGGAGAATCATTTTTGTAATTTATGAAATGATTACAAAAAAAAGAGCAAACCAGAAGATTGAAACAACCGTCAACAATTTAGGTATGTTGATATTGTTGGCTTTGATACTGTTAATAACAGTCGGAGATATAGGAAGGCTTATTGGTAGATAAAAAATAATAATTGTGATTTACTATTGTTGTAGTTTATTAAAATTGTTTGTTTTGTTGTGAATAGGAAATTTATAAATCAAAATGGTTTGGCTAGTATTTTTACTTTGATAGGAATTGTGGTCGTTTCTATTGCTTTGCCTATAGCAACGAAACTAGTTACACAAAACCAAGAAAATAGGAGCCGGGCGGCATTAATTGAGGACAGTGGGGGAGGAAAAAGGTCGACTCCTACTCCGACTCGAAAGCCACCAACTCCAACCACTAAAAAATCTACTCCTACGCCACTCGTACCAGCTCCTAAAAAATGTACCTTAGGTAGTTCCGTTTTTGATATTGGTTTTAAATATTGTGATTCCAGAAATGGAGGGCAGATTGGAACTTGTTTAGCTACGGGTACTTGGAGCTATAGTCCTTGTATTAATAGTTGTGTAGTTGGAAAAAGTGTATGTAATACTGCTCCAAAATCTACTCCACAACCTCCCACTCCCACTCCGACTCGTACAACATTGCCAGCATGTTCTTCTCAAACTGGTGGTTACTGTTCAGCATCTTGTACTAGTAGTGGTTATTATTATCTTCAGGGTAAATCTAGTTGCGGTGGTCAATTTTGTTGTAAACCAGCCCTTCCAACCTCGACTCCCAAACCTCCCACTCCAACGACAAAACCTCCAACTCCCACTCCCAATACTAATGTTGATGCTGTCTGTGGTAGTGCACACAAAACAATCACTGATGTTGAACCAACTACTAATTTATGTCAAAAAGGAACTTTAGCCAATGGAGTCTATACCCAAAATGACACACCTTATAGTTTTCAATGGACTTGTAAGGGAATAGGCACTGGTAAGGATGCCCAATGTTACACTCAAGTTCCAGTTCCAGATATTACTAATGATGTCACTGGTATTGAGTTTAATATCCCAACTCTGTCCTTGGACAAAGGTTATTCTCAAATTGTTTATGCAACCGTTAAACCAGATAGTGCCACTAATAAAACAGTAATCTGGTCAACTAGTAATGCCGCAGTAGCCACCGTAACTCCTAATGGAGCAACAGCTGCTAGGGTGGAAGGAAAAGCTTCGGGTAGAGCCGTCATCACGGCAACTTCTCAAGAGAATCCAACAATCAAAAAAACATTTGTAGTTAATGTCTTTGAAGTTGAAGTCTCAAGCATTGAAGTGTCTTCTTTGACCTTAAACTTAAAAAAAGGGGATACTTCTGTCCTCATGGCAGTAGTCAAACCAGATAATGCGGCCAACAAAACGTTAAAGTGGTCTAGCAACAAAGCAGAAGTAGTAACTATTAGTTCCAGCGGAACAGTTACAGCTGTTGGTCCAGGAACTGCAGAAATCCTTGTCTCGGCAACTGATAACAGTGGTACAGACAAAATCATTGATGTAACCGTAGTTTGTCCAAGTGATCTTTACACCTGTAGTGGCAGAAACCTAATGATTTGTAAAACTAACAGTTCTAAATGGGAATTATCACGAGAATGTGGAATTGATCAAACCTGTAATTTAACCACTAAAAGTTGTCAATCAAAGACACCTATAGCGACACCCACTCCTAAACCAACTAATACCCCTATTCCAACTAAAACTCCAACTCCAGCAGTTTGTTCTTCGTCAAACTGTAGTGCTTGTAAAACTTCTACAACTTGTTTGTCGATTAATAATTTGGGCTGTCAATGGGATTTTGCAAAAAACATATGTTCGTTTGCCATGGGAATTAAGTGTACTAGCTATACATACAATAATTGGTCAGATTGTATTAATAACAAAAGAAGCAGAACGATAAAGAGTTCTAGTCCTTATGGATGTAATATGCGAGTCAAGGATTCACAGCAGCCAGTAATTGTAGAAGCATGTGTTCCTCCAACCTCAACTCCTACACCAACGCCAACTAGCGTTCCTAAACCTTCTTGTAGTTCACAGAAGGGAATTTGTGTTAATAATCTGTTTACTTGTGGAGATAAATATAGTGGTGAGGTGGTCGAGGGCACTGATTGTGTCTCCGTTTGTTGTAAAAAAGAATTAGATTGCACAAAATTAAATACAAGTAGTTGTTTGTCACGGAGTGATTTTTGCTATTGGTCTGGTTGGACTTGTCAAAATAGAATAAAAATTGGTGGTATTTGTATGTCATATTATGACGATTATTGTTTAAGTGGTCGTTGCAGTGATATTACAAATAAATGTATTAGTGGTGGCACAAATTTATCTGTTGGATCAGATTGTGATAATAATAGTCAGTGTAAAAGTAATATTTGTAGTAGGGATGGTAAGTGCCTAGATCTTATAGCCATCGGCGGTATTGGTTGTGATGGTAAAAATGAGAGATGTGTTACTGGTGGTAAGTGTATAGAAAATTACTGTGTGTCAACTAAAGCTGAGTGTAACCCGTATGGAGGTAAAACTGGTTGTGCTTCCTACCAAATCTGT
>CAYSTF010000023.1:0-9418 GCA_964434125.1 uncultured Gammaproteobacteria bacterium | reverse complement strand
ATATGTTGGTATTTCAGAGGGGGAATTTGCTCTTGAAACCAAAAAGTTTGTCGACAAGCTAACAAATGTGGTAACATTATCAGTAGAAACGACAGAAGAAGCAGTGAGTACAATTGAGGCAGAAAAGATTTTTTTTGTAAATCACAAAAAAAAGAAAAATTTAAAAAAAAATATTGACTCAATCTCTGCCGCTGTAATTCTTAGACGAGTTATTAGTTTATAATTAGCCCTTAGCTAAAAAAATATGATCAAAAATTTAATTGCCCCAATTCAAGCCTGGTTATTATCTCAAAGAAGATGTGTCGGTTGTGGTACTCCACTCTCAAAAGGAACCGTTAAACCGGTTAGGGACAATGTTACTGTCACTTGCAAATGCGGCCGAATTTTTATCTTTGATGAAACAAAAAAAACATATCGCAGAGCTTTGTTTGATGAAGTTTAAATTCCATGAAAAAGTTTTTTATTGTTCTATCAATGATCTCGCTGGTAGCTGGTGTTAGCTTGTCATTATTCCTTAATTTTAATATTTCTCCGGTGTCGTCAGACAATCAAAATAAAATATTTATTGTTAAGGAGGGTGAAGGGGTACAGACAATTAGTCAAAATTTATATAAAAATGGTTTTATCAAAAACGAATATGCATTTTTAATTTATTTGCTAAGAACCGGTCAAAACAAGAAACTTCAGTCAGGAACCTTTAGATTATCAGCCTCACTTTCTGTTCCAGAAATAATTAAAAAATTATCTAGTGGGGGAGTATCAGACTATTGGTTAAGAATTATTGATGGGACTCGAATCGAAGAAATCGCCAAACTTTTTCCTGTTGGAATTTCCTTTAATTCTCAAGATTTTTTAACTAAATACAAAACAAAAGAAGGTTATTTTTTCCCAGACAGTTACCTTATCCCTTCATATTTTAATCTCAACCAAACTGTTGAAGTTATTAGTTCAAATTTTTCCAAAAAACTTACCCAAGCCAAGGAGAAATCAACTTCAAATTTAATCGATGAAGACAATATTATTTTAGCTTCTTTGTTAGAAAGGGAGGGTAGATCACTAGAGTCAAAACAAATGATTGCTGGTATTATAATCAATCGACTTAATTTGGGGATGCCTCTCCAAATTGATGCCACAGTTCAATATGGGCGAGACAGTTTAAGTAAAAATATTACAACCTATTGGCAACCAGTTTCAAAGTTAGATTTACAGATAGATTCTCCCTATAACACTTATAAAAACCAAGGATTACCTCCACGGCCAATATGTAACCCTGGTTACAATTCTCTTTTTGCCGCTTTTCACCCAACCGATTCAGATTATATATATTACATAACCGGGAATGATGGCAAAATGTATTATGCTAAAACCCTGGATGAGCACAACTCTAATATTTCCAAATACCTAAAATAATTTTTTTAGACATTAAAAATTAGAACTTAGAAATTAAGTTTTATTTATTAATTTATTCAGTATTTCCCACCTTCTTTTCTTTTCACTCATTGGTACATCATCTTTGTAAATTTTTGCCGAAACTGTTCCTTTACGGGGAGAATATTTATTTAAATAAGCAATTTCAAAATTTACTTTTTTACAAAGTTCTACTGTATTTTGAAATGCTTTTTCGTCTTCTGTGGGGAAACCAATAATTATATCTGTGCTAAATTTAACATCTGGAATTTTGGATCTAATTTTTTTAACCAATTTTAGATATTCTTTGGCAGTATATCCTCGATTCATTTTTTTTAATATTTCATCATCTCCAGCCTGAAATGGTAAATGTAATAATCGATCTATATTTGGATATTTAGCAATGGTTTCAATTAATTTATCCGAAAAATCCCAAGGATTACTGCTAACAAACGAAATTTTTTCTAAATCTTTTTTAGCTACTTCTTCTAATAAAATATGAAACAGACTTTTAAATCTTTTTTTCCCCATTCTTACATATCCAAAATCTTCCCCTCTTGTCAAAGAAGGGCTAGGGAAGATTGTAAAATCGGCTCCATATGAATTAACATTTTGCCCAATTAACATTACTTTTCTGTATCCTTGGTTTATCACTTCATCAATTTCTTTTAAAATATCCTCCATTTTTCTTGATTTTTCTTTTCCTCTAGCAAAAGGAACAATACAATAACTACAAAAATTACTACATCCAAAACTAATAGGAACTAGCGCCACATCTTTATTATCTCTAAGCGGTTTTATGTCATAACTAATTTTTTCAATTGGCATAAACTTACTAACTGTCGGGAAATCCTTTTTTAGTTGTTTTAGCTTTACTTTATTTTTAGATTTATCAGCCAATCCAGCTAAGCATCCTGTCACAATTATCTTTATTGTTTTGAGACTTCTCCCTTTTTTAAGGGGAGATGTCGATTTATCGACAGAGAGGTTTGTTCTTTGATTATATTTATCTATTTCATTTATCAATCCATACACTCTATTTTCGGCCGATTCTCTTACTATACAACTATTAATAATTACCAAATCAGCTTCTTTCCAACTTTTCACTTCTTCGCCACCACTATTAAGATAAAAAAAACGAATTCGTTCTGAATCAGCGGTATTTTGAATACAACCAAATGTCTTAACAAAAAATTTCATCACCCATTTTATCAAATTAGATTTGCTTAGATAGTTTTTTTGATATCAAAACAAACATTCCGCCGATTGTAGTTAATCCGATTGTTGGAAATAACACTCCAGCTGCTGGTAGGGCTTCACTATCTCCACTGTTTACTGCATCCCAATCTACATTGTCTGCACCCATTGTTAAAGTAAAGCTAATTGTTGAACCACCACTGGTCAGTGTTACTTGATGATCACCATCATCAAGTGATTCCGGGGTATAAGTCCAATTTCCCTCACCATCAGCAGTCGCTGTTCCTTCTGTTCCATCTATCGAAACTGTGACCGTCTCTCCTGCGGCAGCTTCACCGTTAAAGGTTGCCACCGAACCCGTGTACCACCAATGTGATATTTGTCGGCCGCTAGTGTCTACTGATCCAATAGATTTTAGGTTAAAACCTCCAGCCAAAACATCTTTTCCTGTAAACAAAAACAAAATTAGCATAAAACCAAAAAACTTTACTTTTTTTATCATAATTAATACTAATACCTATAAATTTAATTTGCAATATCTTGTCGGAGATGAGAATATTATTTTATGAATAATCAAAACAGTAACCAAAACAACAATTCACCAGTTGATAACCAAAATTTATTAAACCAAGGGACAGATCAAGTATCTAATGGTGATTTTTCTCAACCAGATATCGGTGGTGAAGAAAGCAATTCCGTTAACGTAAAAATGCCAGAAGCCTCTAACACCAATCAACTCCTCGACCCGCCATTTGTATCCGAACCTCAAATGTCTGAAAAACCTCAAACCATACCAACTCAAGCGACGGAAACCCCCCTTGCAGAAGAAAAACAAGCTATTAAGGATTTTAACTCTATTCCTATTGACACCCCCAGTCCAGTCTTATTAGGAGACAATCTAGAGCCATCAAAAAGTTTAACCGAGACTCCTTTGTCGGTCTCAGAAAATAAACCAGAAATGTTGTCTCAGCCAAATGTCAACGTTACACCAGAATCAACACCAGAACCTGAATATGAGCTAAAACCAGAACCAAAAATCGAAACCGAAATGAACTCTGATTATAAACCCGAACCTGTTGTTCAAACAGAAACAAACGTTCCTACTGTTTCCCAAGAAGATCCAGAAAAAATAAAACAAAAGATTGACGAAGTTCTTTCGTATAATACAACCAATAATGTAGAAAATTCAAATATTACTGTTAAAAAGGTATCACCTTTATTAAAGATATTATTTATTATTTCGCTTGTTATTTTTCTATTTATTGTTGGTGGGTTGGCTTATTTTATTTTTTATCAACCGTCAAAAACAAGCTCTAATTCAACTGAAACTCCGACACCCTCAACCAGCAATCAAGTTCAAACCACCATAGTTTGTGAACTAAATGGTTTTATTTATAATCAAGGCCAATCTTTTCCTTCATCTGATGGTTGTAATACTTGTACTTGTGAATCTGCAGATAATATTGTTTGTACTGAAAAACAATGTGATGTTGTTACTACACCTATTACTTCAGTGACACCAACAACTAACTCTCCGATTGTTACTCCAAAAGTATCAACTGCATCTCCAACAAAAAAGATTGTTCCTACATTAACCAAATCGGCAGAGATTTAAAACAAAACTCACAATTTCTACCCATTGCCAAGTGTTGACACCGGGGTTATAATACCTACATTCTGGCGAGCGGTTGGTACATAACTTGCCCGTCCGCCACAACTGCGAAGCTGTGGGCGGACCTATCATTATAAATTATATAAATCTTGATGCCTTCCGTAAAACGAACTCAATGGGGTAAAAAATACCCAAATATTCCTAAGTTAGATTTAATTCAAGTTCAAAAAGAATCTTGGAAAGATTTTCTTGAACGTGAACTAAAAGAAACCATACAGGCAATTACCCCAATCTCGGATTATACTGGGAATAATTGGCAACTTGATTTGGGACAATTAACTTATGATCCAATCACTGTCACTCCTGAAACTGCCAAGAAAAAAGGTCTAAATTACACCGTCCCCGTTCGTATCAAAGCCACTTTAACTAACAAAAGAACTGGAAATGTTAGAGAAGAAGATGTTTTCTTCTTAAATCTTCCAACAATGACCGACGAAGGTACTTTTATTATTAACGGAATTGAAAGGGGAGTTATAAATCAACTAGTTCGATCTCCAGGTGTTTATTTCACTGGTGAACACGACCCAGCTACAGGCAAGACGCTATTCAACGCTGAGCTTAGACCCAACAAGGGTTCATGGCTAGAATTTTTTATTGGGAAGAAAGATGTTATTTTTGCACGAATCGATCGAAAAAAGAAATTTCCCGCCACCATTTTATTAAGAGCTGCTTGTCAAATGGGTGATAAACAATTAATTGCCGAATTTGGCGATTATATTTCTCAAACAATCCAAGCTGATATATCCAAAACTAGCGAAGAAGCCATACTCGAGTTTTATCGAAAACTTCGACCAGGTGAACCAGTTGTACTTGAAAACGCTCAAAAATTTTTTGATGAGAGATTTTTTGATTTGAGAACTTATGAATTAGGTAATGTCGGTCGTTATAAAATTAATAAAAAATTTGGATTTAACTTTGATGCTGCTAACAAAGAGAACTGGGTTTTACGAAAAGAAGATTTAGTCGCTACTGTCAAATATTTAATTCAATTACAAAAAGGCGAGGTTACTCGTATCGATGATATTGATAGTTTAGCCAATCGTCGACTTCGACGCTGTGGGGAAATCGTTTCTCAAATTGCCATTCGTCCTGCACTTGCTCGTTTTGAACGGATGGTAAAAGAGAGAATGAGTTTAATTTCTACCAAAGAAAAACCATCCCCCAGTCAGATGATTAACCCCCAGCCTCTTATTTCTACTTTAAACACCTTTTTTAGATCTAATCAATTATCTGCAATTTTAGATCAGACTAATCCTCTTGCCGAACTTGATTTGTTACGCCGAGTAACCGTGGTTGGTGTTGGTGGGTTAACCCGTGAACGAGCCGCTTTCTCTATTCGTGATGTGCATAGTTCACAATACGGTCGTATTTGTACTGTTCGTTCTCCTGAAGGTCCAAATATTGGTTTGGTCACATATTTAGCTCTCTATTCAAAAGTTGATCAATATGGATTTATTCAGGCACCTTTTAGACGATTAGAAAAAGTTAAGGGCGGCTACACTATATCTGATGAACATTTTTATTTGGATGCTGACGATGAATTTGACAAAAAGATTACTCATTTAGGAATTCACTTAGATGAGAACAATATTACCGATCAGAAATGGGTTCCAATTAGATATCAAGGTGAGTTTATTGAAGGACCAATTGATCAAGTCGAATATATTGACTTGGTTCCAAATCAAATTGTTGGAGCATCGGCTGCTTTGATTCCTTTTGTTGACCATGATGACGCTACTCGTGCACTTATGGGTTCTCACATGCAGACACAAGCAGTTCCTTTGGTTGCTCCTCAAGCACCTATCGTTGGTACAGGTATCGAAGGTATAGTTGCTACTTCAATGGGCCGAACAATATTGGCTAATCATCCTGGAAAAGTGTCGTATGTCGATGGAAGCAAAATAGTTGTCATACTTGACAAAAAAATTGAACCAGAAAGACATGACCAAAGTGAAGTAGATAAAGACGGCAAAACCGAAACTTATTACTTAGTTAAATTTGATAGAACATCTCCATATGGTACTTGTTACAACCAAAAAGCAGTTGTAAATGTTGGTGATGTGGTAAAAGCTGGTGATTTATTAATCGACGGGCCTTCTACTGATGGTGGCGAACTATCAATAGGGAGAAATCTTTTAGTTGCTTATGCTGAAATAGATGGTTTAAATTACGAAGACTCATTTTTAATCTCTGACAGACTAGTTAAAGAAGATGTTCTTACTAATATCCAAATTTTCGAATATCAAGCTCAGGTTGTCGAAACGAAATTAGGTTCTGAAGAATTAACAAAGGATATTCCCAACGTTTCTGAAAACGAATTAGCTAAATTAACCAATGATGGTATCGTAATGATTGGTGCTACTGTTGGTCCAAATGATATTTTAGTCGGTAAAGTTGAACCTCGTGGAGAAAAAGAATTGTCTGCAGAAGAAAGACTACTTCGAGCTATTTTTGGTGAAAAAGCTCGAGAAGTCAAAGACACTTCCCTTCGTGTTCCAAATGGTGAAGGTGGAGTTGTTATAAAAGTAGACATCCTCGGTCGAGATGAAGGTGACGAGCTTGATCCTGGTGTAAATAAAGTAGTAAAAGTATATGTCGCCCAAATTAGGAGAATTCAAGAAGGGGACAAAATTGCCGGAAGACATGGAAATAAAGGTGTTATTGGTCGAGTTTGGCCAGAATATGACATGCCACATACAGCCGACGGTACGCCTGTCGATTTGGTAATGTCTCCTATCTCTGTTATTTCACGTATGAATTTAGGCCAAATTTTAGAAACCAATTTAGCTCACGCTGGTCTTCACTTGAACAAAAAATATGCCGTGCCTGTTTTCGAAAAATTTTCCGAGGCCAATATTACTAGTGAACTAGAAGCTGCGGGTTTGAATAAAAATTGTAAAGTTCAATTGTACGACGGTCGAACAGGACAACCCTTTGACCAACAATCAGTAGTCGGGGTTGGTTATATCCTTAAATTGGTTCACATGGTCGATGATAAAGTCCACTCTCGGTCAACAGGCCCATATTCTTTAGTTACTCAGCAACCTCTTGGTGGAAAAGCTCGTATGGGAGGTCAACGTTTAGGAGAAATGGAAGTCTGGGCTCTTGAAGCTCACCGTGCTGCCCATACACTTCAAGAAATGTTAACTTTAAAATCTGATGATATTGAGGGAAGAACTCACGCTTTTCAATCTATAATAAAAGGAGAAGTTATTCCTGAACCAGCCATTCCAGAGTCTTTCAAAGTCTTAACAAAAGAACTCGCTGGTCTTTGTTTAGATATTTCACCTTTTGGAGTTATCGATCACGCCGAGGAGCCAGTAATTATTGAAGAAGAAACAGTTGTAAGTGATATTAAACCTGAAGATATAGGCATAGAAATTCCAATTGAAGATAGAATTGAGGAAGATCTAGCCTCAGAGTTAACTATTGCCGAAGAAAAAGATTCGGCAACATTAGAAGAAGAAATAAAGGAGGAACAATAATGTTTAAATTTAAAAGTATGATTGATTTTTCGGGGCTTCAAATTAAATTGGCGTCTCCAGAAGACATTATTAGTTGGTCAAATGGTGAAGTCACCAAACCAGAAACTATTAATTATCGAAGTTGGCGACCAGAAAAAGATGGTCTTTTTTGTGAAAAAATATTTGGACCGTCACGCGACTATGAATGTTACTGTGGTAAATACAAAAAAATTAGATTTAAAGGAGTTGTTTGTGACCGTTGTGGTGTTGAGGTAACTGTTTCAAAGGTTCGCCGTGAAAGAATGGGACATATTACCCTAGCAGCACCAGTAACACATCTTTGGTATCTTCGTAATACACCCTCTCCTATCGGGGTAATTCTAGATGTTCCTCAAAAAGATCTTGAATCAGTGGTTTATTTTACTAAATACTTAGTAACTTCAATAGACGATACGAAGAGGAAAGAAGCTTTGGAAAATTTACGACAACACTCACAAAAGAGATTAGAACAAATTGATCTTGATACAAAAAAGAATATTGAAATAAAAACCGAAGAAACAGAAAAAGAAAAGAAAGGGCTAAAAGATAAAATTAAAAATAAAGATCAACTTAATATTGCAAAAGAAGAGCGTGATGTTCGGCTAAAACAAGATCTTCAAAAACTAGAAAATAAGGCCTTAACCGAAAAAAATCGAATAGAAGGATTGATAAAATATTTAGAAGAAAAAATCCAAACAATTGATGTTTTGTCAACTATTTCTGACGAAGAAAGTTTTTATTTATCTCAATTTAAAGCTGATATCTTTTTTACCGCCAAAATGGGTGCCGAAAGTCTCGCCGAAGTCTTGTCTCAAATCGACTTAGTTGAGACCTTAAAAAATCTCAAAAAGGAATTGGCCAAAACAAGTTCTAAAATAAAAAAGAAAAAGATAATGTATAAAATCCGTATCCTTAGTGGTATGGTTGAAAACAATATCAAACCAGGTTCTATGGTATTAACCCACGTCCCTGTCATTCCACCAGATTTACGACCTATGGTTCAACTTACTGGTGGTCGATTCGCTACTTCTGATTTAAATGATTTATATCGTAGATTAATTAATCGTAACAATCGTCTTAAAAAATTACTTAAACTCGGTGCCCCTGAAATAATTCTTAGAAACGAAAAAAGAATGCTTCAAGAGTCTGTAGATATATTAATTGATGCTCAAAAGAGTTCTAAAAACAAACGAAAAACCAGCAAACGAGTACCTCGTTCACTCTCTGATCTTTTAAGAGGGAAGAAAGGTCGTTTCCGACGTAATTTACTTGGTAAACGAGTTGATTATTCAGGGAGATCAGTTATTGTGGTCGGGCCTGAATTAAAACTTGACCAAGTTGGTTTACCAAAAGAAATTGCTCTAGAAATGTTTAGACCCTTTGTTCTTCGTGAACTTATGGTTAGTGGTATTGCTCCAAACATTAAAAGTGCCAAAAACTTAATTGATCATCGAGTCACCGAAGTCTATGACATTCTAGAACTTGTAACCAAAGATAAATACGTTTTACTAAATCGTGCTCCAACTCTTCACAAGCTTTCAATCCAAGCATTCAAACCAGTGTTAGTCGATGGATTAGCTATCAGACTTCATCCTTGTGTCTGTAAAGGGTTTAACGCTGATTTTGATGGAGATCAAAT
>CAYSTF010000022.1:9310-9478 GCA_964434125.1 uncultured Gammaproteobacteria bacterium | reverse complement strand
TCGTCACGATAAACTAAACCTTCGTTGACCATTCGTCTGAAAACGGCATAGACGCGAGCAATGTGATCTGAATCCATTGTAAATTTTTCCCGAGTCCAATCGAGAGAAAAACCAAGACGTTTAAGTTGGTTTTTGGCGACATCACGATTTTTGGCAACGTAATCAAAA
>CAYSTF010000022.1:0-9300 GCA_964434125.1 uncultured Gammaproteobacteria bacterium | reverse complement strand
GAGATATTTTTCAAAAACGAATTGGGTTTCGATACCAGCATGATCAGTACCTGGGAGCCAAAGAGTAGAATCTCCCAACATACGATGGAAACGCACTATAATGTCTTCAACGGTGTATAAAGCGTGTCCAGCATGAAGAGGGTTGTTGGCATTTGGAGGTGGCAAAATTACAGTGAAAGGTTCTTTTTCAAGTCGGGCTTTTGCAGGGTTTTTAGGGACTTTGGGAGTAAAGGCACCCGAGTCTTGCCAAAGATTATAAATTTGATTTTCTGAGGCGGGATTATAAGCTTTATCCATAGGGATATTTTAACATCTAAACCTAATTAAAGTCTCCATTTAGTAATAAATACTTTGTTATAATACACCATGAAAATAGTGGAGATTAGCGATAATAATTACAAAAACCTAATAAATAAAACAGCCGAAGTGATTAAATTAGGAGGATTAGTGGTATATCCATCGGATACCGTTTATATTTTGGCAGTTGATTCAACTAATGAAAAAGGAGTTAAAAAATTACTTGAATTTAAAAACAGATGGACCGGTAAAGCAATTTCAGTGGCAGTGTTGGATCAAAAAATGGCTGAGGATTATGTAACATTGAATGAAAATAGTAAAGGAATATATAAAAACTTATTACCAGGACCATTTACAATTGTGAGTGAAGGGAAACACAAAGTAGCGGCAAGGATTGAAGCTGAAAATGGAACTTTGGGAATAAGAATACCGAACAATAAATATATTCATGATTTGGTGGAATTGGTTGGTAAACCAGTAACGGCAACTTCGGCAAATCTTTCGGGAAGAACTCCAAATTATTCAATTCAAAGTTTTTTGAGACCGTTGTCAAAAAAGAAAAAAGAGATGATTGATTTGATAGTGGATGGAGGCAAATTACCAAAAAATAAACCATCAACAGTAATTGATGCGACCGAATCAGAAATTAAAATTTTAAGACGAGGTGATTTAATTACAGGAAAATCAACTAGTTTGATAAGTAAGTCGGAAAAGGAAACAGAAAAAATCGCAGATTTTTTATTAAAAAAGAACTTAATAGCTGAAAGTAAACCGTTGGTATTTTTACTGTCAGGAGATTTGGGATGCGGAAAAACTGTTTTTAGCCGAAAAATTGGACATATATTGGGGGTAAAAGAAAAAATTACTAGTCCGACTTTTGTGATTTATAATGAATATTCAATCTCCCCTAACCCCTCTTTGACAAGAGGGGAACAAAACTTAGGACAAAACCCACCCGCCCTGCTGGCACCCTCCCTTGAAAAAGGAGGATTAAAAAAGTTTTTACATATGGATTTGTACAAGATTACATCGGAAAAAGATTTGGAGGAAATAAAATTTTTGGAAATGTTTACAAAAAATACTCTATCTTGTATTGAATGGCCGGAAAATATGGGTAAAAACTATTTAGAGAAATTAAAGAAAATATCTAGGGTAGTTATGGTTAATTTTGAATATATTGACGAAAAAACGAGGAGTATAAGCTACTCAGTTTCTTGATAAATGAGCTTGTCAGATTTATAAAAATTAAAGAAGTTTGAAAGAAGAGACAAACTGATCACACTCGGCCTTGAGAGAGTTGATTCCATTATGAATGCATTGAAGAGTGTAATTTTTATCGCCTGATTTTAAATCGATGATTGTTTGGGCGTTTATATCGTATCTAAATGTTTTTTGGCCTGAAACTAGTAAGACGGCCGAAAATTGACGATCGGGGTGAGTCCAAGACCATTTTTCACTTGGACTTACGTGTACGGCGAAGTTTCCAGCCTTATTGACAAAAGTATACCGATTTCCGCTAGGTTCAGTGTCTTGGTGTACTTGTCTTAGATTGTTGTAGGAAATCGAAAACCCATCTTCTTTGCTTTGATAAGTCTTGGTATCTTTAGTGTTTATCTCAGATTTGGTGGGAATTATTGTAGGAATTATTTTTGGTGTAGCAGTAGCAGTGGCTACGATGGTTGTGACTGGAGTAATGACACCAGAAGAAGTTGAGGCGTCTTCTTCGGGTGGCTGAACAGTATCGGTTGGAATAAGCTCAATTTTTGGGATACTTGATGATGTGTAAGTTGGGGTATTACTTTCTTGATATATCTTAAATAGAAAATATCCGCCAATTGTTGATAAAATTACCAAAAGAATAGTCAGTAACAAATAGGTACTATTTTTATTTTTCATACAATTATAATTAATATCATACAGAATAATGAAAATATTGGCAATAGAAACTAGCTGTGATGATACTTGTGCGGCGATTTTGGAGAATGACAGGGTCTTGTCAAACGTAATTTCGTCTCAAACAGATTTGCATGCTAATTGGGGTGGAGTGGTACCAGATATTGCTAAAAGAGCACATTTAGAAAGAATTGATGCGGTCATCGCAGAAGCTTTAATTAGATCTCAGTTTGTCAGTTTGTCAGCTTCTAAGCTTAAAAATAAGGAAGAAAAAATAAATAAAATTATTGAAGATGGGATGAAAGAAATTGATGTAATCGGAGTAACGTTGGGACCAGGATTAGCAATAGCACTGGGAATTGGGGTAAATAAGGCTAAAGAATTGGCTATAAAATATAATAAAAAATTAGTGGCCGTAAATCATATTGAAGGTCACATATGGGCAAATTTACTTAAAAACAGTAAGGGAAAACCAGAAAGAAAAGTAGAGTTTCCAGCTATAGCTTTGACAGTGTCGGGAGGGCATACAAAAATTGTTTTGATTCAATCTCCCCCTACCCCCTCTTTGACAAGAGGGGAAAGTAAAATAGTTAAATATGAAGTAGTTGGGGAGACGTTGGATGATGCCGCTGGGGAAGCTTTGGACAAGGCAGCCAAAATGTTGGGATTGGGATACCCTGGTGGACCAATTATTGAAAGATTGGCCCAGACAGGAGATATAAATTATTTAGATCTTCCCCGTCCACTGGCTGATAAAAAAATACTCGATTATAGTTTTTCTGGCCTTAAAACTAGTTTTTATTATAAAGTAAAAGACTGGCCAAAAGAGAAGATTTACCAAAATTTAAATAATTTAGCGGCGACTTTTCAAAATGCTGTATTTGAAACATTGTTACGAAAATATAAATTAGCAATAGTAAAATATCAACCCAAAACCTTGTTGGCTAGTGGTGGAGTATTGGCAAATCTAGAATTAAGAAAAAGATTAAGAAAATTGGCAAAAGAAGTCAATTTACCAATTTTTATGCCTGTGCATAAAAATTTGAATACTGATAACGCAGCGATGATTGGAATAGTGGCTTATCAAAAAGCAATGAGAAAAGAATATGTGAAAGAAATCGAAACCTTAGACAGAGATCCAAGAATGAAGATTTAAAATTAATTATTTGGGCCGCGGCGGTAGACAGCAGCCCAGGCAGCAAAATTTGATTGGAAGGTTTTTTGGTGAAGAATATTGCCATTTTGGTCGGTTACTGTCCAATCGAAAGCGGTTTTTAGTCCTCGAATTGCTTGCTCGTCTTTGATTACTTTGCCGACGGGTAAAGTGGGGTCATCAATCCAAACATCTGGTGGCGGTGGAGTAGAATCCCACTGACGGTAATTAGTAATACTTACTTTTCGACCATCAGAAGTACCATAAATTTCATAAGTTAAGCGACGATTATCCATATCTAAAACACTTTGAATAAGAACATGATGGCCAGTATCGTTTATAAATTTTAGATCAGGACTAGGGATAAAAACGGTAGCATCAAAACCGGGCTTGGAATCTTCTTCATAATAACTGACGCGATAGGCATGATTTTTCCTTTCAGTAATATTTAAACCAGCATTTAGCATGGCTCTAAATAAAGTCGTGGATACCTGACAAACTCCCCCACCAACATCTAGTTCTGTTTTACCTTGACGAATAATGTAGGCTTGTTTATAACCGGCTTCAAGTGTTACTTCTCCGAGTGACTTAACAAAAGAAAAAGTGTCTCCTGGGGCGACCAAAATTCGATTAACAATCGATGACCCTTTGGCAATATTGATGTTTCTAGTGGCATTAGAATGTTTGAATGTCGAAGTACCACTACCAAGTAATTCTTTAAGCCCTAAATCATTAACGTCACTATTTTTTATTTTTGGTTCAATTGATTCAAAAGAAGGATTAAGTTTTTCCTGTTTCTCTTTTGATTTTTCTAGGTTGATAAAAGCAAACACAATTTCCTTTGAAAGTTTATCCGAATTGATAACGACCCCATTTTGGGCGGGCTTAAATTCGAGAACTTGACCGTTTTCAAACTTAAAAATGGCATCGACTGGTTCTCTACCCAAACTTTTAGCAATATTTTGAGTATATAGATTAATTTTGTCTGTTTGAAAATTATTATTAAAATCAATCCAAGAGATTAAGGTTTGGTCGTCGATAATAATAGTATCAAGCTGAGTAGAGAGGATAATTGATTTGTCGATTAAATTTTTGGCTCGATTGATTGTTTGATTAACTTGAGATTTGGTAGGGATAAAACCAATTGTTTTAGTTTCAATTAATATATTTTCATTGAATTTTCCAGATATAAGGTTATCAATTAAAGTTTTTTTGAGATTTTCTTGATTGACTGATAAACCCACGGTTCCGGGGGTAACGGTTATATTTTTATTTTTTACTATTAATTCTGTAGGAACAAAAGGTTTATCTATTTGTTCGGCAATATTTTGAATCGACTGAATTAATTTTGCCTCATCATAGGATATTTTTAAACTAAAATTTTTGGGATTAAAAAAGTATTTTATATAATTAATAATGCCTTCATCAAGGCGACGATATAAAAGAGAACTTGCAATTTTTTCAGCATCAATACTTGCTGAGACAGAGGCTATTTCGAAGGGAAAGATCTGATCGCCGTGTTGAAGATTAACTTTTTGGGGCAGGACAAAATCTTGGCTGAGACGAGAAAGTATCTCCGGTCGCGAGAAATGAGAATAATCTTTATCTAGCAAAAAGGTGTTGTTAGCGCTTTTATTGTAATTTAATATTAATGGGGCAAAAAGGATTAATAGTGGGGTAATAGTAATCCCTAGGGCAATAATTAAATTAGTAAAAAAATGTTTCATATTAAAAATGATTATCCATGGCTTTGTTGGCCAACTTGTCAGCTAGTTCGTTTGATTCACGCCGAATATCTTGAAATGCATAGGGCAGATTAATTTGAATTAGTAGCTGTTGTGCACGAGAAAATAAGGGTAAAAGAGTTGGGGCTTTGACTTTATAGACACCTTGTAGTTGTCTAATCATTAGTTGAGAATCAGCAAAAAAATTAATTTTTGTAATATTTAAAAAAGATTGGCTTTTTTTGATCCATTCAAGAGCGCCAATTATGGCTAAATATTCGGCTTCGTTATTGGTTTTTATCCCCAAAAATTTTGATTCTTTACAAATTATCTTTTGTTTCTCGTCATAAACTACCAAACCATATCCAGAGATACCCGGGTTTCCCCGAGATCCACCATCAGTATAAATATTGAGTTCCATGTAAGAATAATAACAAAAATAGTGCCTTAGAACTTTAGAACGTTAGATTAAAAAATAATTTATATCTAATATAATATTATTCAAATAATGTTAGACAGAACATAAGACCGATTCCAAGTAAAATACAAGTTAGTTGAATTAGGGAGTTTTTAATTTTAGTGTCGTGACGATGAAGCTCAGGAATAAGATCGGTGCCGGCTAAATAAATAAAACCACCGGCGGTAATTGGTACTAAATAAGTCGAAAAATTAGTACTAAAAATAAAAACGAATAAAACACCTAAAAGACTAAAAAGAGCGCTTAAAAAGTTGTAAACAAGGGCTTTTTTGACACTATACTGATGATGAATTAGAATCCCAAAATCACCGATTTCTTGAGGTATTTCGTGTAAAATTACGGCCAACGAAGTGCTAATACCAACAAGTTGGCTAATCTGAAAACTGGCAGCAATTAAGGCTCCGTCGATAAAATTATGAACACTATCCCCGACTAGGTTTAGGGTGGCAACATGTTTAGTTGATTGATGGCAATCAACTTCGTGGCAATGATGCCAAAGCAGAATTTTTTCTAAAATAAAAAAAACCAATATCCCGAAAAGAATTAATAAAGAGGCAGAAGTACTTGATTTAAAAAAACTAAACGACTGAGGAATTAGGTGAATAAACGAATCCCCCAAAAGTCCTCCAATAGCAAAACTAACAAAAAACAGAGTTAATTGATTAAGTGATTTTGGTTTTAAAAAAACAAAAACAATACCCAACAACGAAACGAGACTAATCCCGAGCGTGGCTGCTAACGAAAATAATAGTGGTGACATAATTCTCTTATTTTACCAGCAAAACAGCAACTAGTCAGAAAAGCTTTTTTTAAGTATGATATATATATGGATTTAGAACAAATAAAGTCACCATTACCGCCAAGAAAACTTGATACTACTTTGATAGAAGAATCTGAAGAAAAAGAAATATCGCAAATACCTACACCCAGACAAGCTGAGGTCATAAACGATCCTCCGATTAAAACTGAAAAAAATAAAAAAAAATATAAAGGGCTGATTATTTTGATCGCTTTATTAATTTTAGGGTTAATTTTGTTTTTTATACTATTTAATAATAAAGAAAAAACAAATAGCACAGTAACACTAAATTATTGGAGTTTATGGGAAGATCCAACGTTAATAAACGGAGTAATTGCTGATTTTGAAAAAAATAATCCTGGTATTAAAATCAATTATAAAAGAAACCAGCTGAGTAACTATCGAACAAGATTAGATGGACGATTGGCAAAAACGGGAAACAATGGAACTGAAGAAGTTGATATTTTTAGATTTCACAATACTTGGATACCAATGTTAAAACAATATTTGGCCCCTGTTCCAAGTGAGTTGGTCACAAAAATAAATCTTGAAAACGATTATTGGGATGTTTATAAAGATGATTTGAAAGAAAACAACAATTGGTTGTCAATCCCGATTATGTATGACGGTTTGGCCTTATTTTATAATCAAGAATTATTGGATGCCGCAAAAATTCCAGTACCCAATGATTGGTGGGAACTAGAACAGGCTGCAAAAAAGTTGACAGTTAAAGATTCTAAGGGCAATATTGAAATTTCTGGTGTTGGTCTGGGAATTGTAAATGGTAATGTGGATCATTGGAGTGATATTTTGGGCTTAATGATGAAACAAAATGGGATTAATTTTAGTCAAATTAAGTCTGGTTTTGATAAAAATTTAGAAGATGTCTTGAAATATTACGCATCTTTTGCGAAATCGACTGACTATGTATGGAGCGAAAACCAGCCAAGTACGACAAATCTATTTGCAAGCGGGAAATTGGCCTTTTATTTTGGTCCTTCATGGCGAGTTTTTGATATCGAAAAATTAAATAAAAATTTAAAATATGGGATTGCTGCGGTCCCCCAGTTGCCTATTAATGGAGGAATCACTGGTGACGACACCGAGCTAACTAATATTCATTGGGCGACATATTGGACAGAAGGAGTAAACAGTAAAAGTAAATATCAAGATCAAGCTTGGAAATTTTTGGAATATTTGAGTTCAAAAGAAGTTTTGGAAAAAATGTATACAGCTCAGTCTCAGGTTAGGAGTTTTGGTGAAATATATCCCAAAAAAAGCATGGGTGAAAGTGTAAAAAATAACCCAAAAGTTTGGCCGTTTGTGTCTATTGCTGACAACGCAAAAAGTTGGTATTTAGCTTCGGCTACTGGCGATGATGGTCTTAATACAGAAATGCAAAAATATTTTGCTGATGCTGTAAACCAAATGACTTTGCCCAATGATACTACTATTACGATTACAAACTTAAAAAATGGAATAACACAATTACAGACAAAATATGGATTGAAAAGATAATATTTTGATTTAAGATTTATGAATTTAGATTTAAGAACAAAAAGAAAATTATGATAGTAGTAAATTTTAAAATTTATGAAGAGACCTTTGGAGACAAGTCTCTGGAATTGGCCAGAATTTGCCAAGAAATAAGTAAAAAAACTAAAATAAAAATAATCCCAGCAGTTTCGGCCCTGAACGCATTTAGGATTAAAATGGAACTAGGAATGGAGGTCTGGTTGCAAAATGTTGACGAAGTTTTTGAAGGAGCAAAGTCGGGGGCGGTGTCACCCTTACAAGCTCAGTCTCTTGGAATATCGGGAACATTAATCAATCATTCCGAAAACAGAAAAAAACCAGGAACAATAAAAAAAATGTTTAAAAATTGGCCGAAAGATTTTAAGTCGATGCTTTGTCTAAGTAGCCTCGGACAAACAGAAAGCTGGGCTAAAAACATAAAACCTGACTTTATTGCCTATGAACCAAAATACTTAATTGGAAGTAAAGAAAAATCAGTAGCATCAGAAAAACCAGAAGTAGTAAAAAAAATTGTAGACATGTATCCTGATGTCCCAATTTTTGTTGGAGCAGGAATTCATTCAACAAAAGATGTTGAAGTGTCTTTGAAGTTGGGAGCTAATGGGATATTGATTTCGTCCTATATAGTAAAAAACAAAAATCCCAAGGAAAGATTGGAAGAATTAGCAAGATGTTTTTGAATCGAAGTGTGTTTTTATTAGGATATTAGTATATAATTTAGATTACATATGGCTTCTATAGATAATTTGTTAGTATCTTTGTTAGTCGACGAGGTAGTTGGTGGTTTTATCGTGACTATTCCACCAGGACACGTTGGGTGTATTTACAGTATTTTTAGAGGGGTATTAAAAAATGTTTGGTATCCAGGAATGCATTTTAAGATTCCAATAATCCATAGAGTAAAATTATTTAATGCACAACTGATTGAATACACTGTAGCAAAAGATATTTTACTTAAAGACAACAAAGAAATAATGGGCGATGAAATCATCAATGCTGTTACATCTGACAATAAATTTGTAGCAGTTGAAGCAACAGTTTTGATAAAACTAGATACAGAAAGATTGCCCGAAATTTGGCAAAATATTGGAGAAAGTTTTGTTTCAAAAGTGGTCAGACCCGTAACCAGAAGTCGAATAAGAAAAGTATTGACCAATCACACTTTAGTTAAGGCTTTATCAACTGATAGAAGTATTATTGAAGATGAAGTTAGAGATGAACTTAAACAATCTCTTTCGGGGCATGGATTAGATGTTGAGAATTTTTACCTAAGTTCACTGACTCCAATAGAGGGTTGGCAAATTACCGACAATGAGCTACCAAGAATTGAACCTGTTTCACAACTTAAAACTGCTGAACAGATTAAAAGCGAAAGGCTTTTTACTAACCAGCCAGAGTCAGGTACCAACAACGATTTGGG